>NZ_JBFUFK010000017.1:0-124982 GCF_056403475.1 Rhizobium sp. P2_G9
CCTGCAATTTCAAGCACTTAGGCGGCGTGGGGAAATAAGTGAATCGCTTTTTCGATGGCAGGCAGTCTGCACGCGGATTTCTAAGCCAAAAGTCGATGCAGTTATTCCTCGAAATTTCCTTAGTCTTTGCGAGCAACCCTCCCGGGTTTGGCCTTCGTCACGGACGCAAAGGCTAAATGCATGAAATTGTTTCCTGTCCCGCAAGGGGCGAGGAAGAACAGTGGCACCGCCTTTGCCACATTCGCAACGTCGCGATTGGCCGCGAGGTAGCCGCGATTTTACCGCTCCCCTTGCGGGAGAGGAAGCAAAATCATGGGGTTAGCGAATGCGAAACAAACCTGGCGATTAACACAGCCAGCAGACGCATTTGCTAACCCCTTGATTTTGCCGGTGAGGGGCTAACGTTCATCCACCAGTTTGAAGAGCTCGGCGCATCAACTCACCCCACACCCTCAATGCACCACCGCCAGCAACTCCTCGCCGGTGATCACCCGCTCCACTTCCTCGATCGTCGTCTTCTTCGGATCGATATCGTCCGCCACCACCCTGCCCTGACGCATGACGATGATGCGGCTCACCACCTGGAAAACGTGGTGGATGTTGTGGGCGATGAAGATGCAGGAATGGCCGGTGTCCCGCGCCTCGCGCACGAAGCGCAACACTCCTTGCGTC
This sequence comes from Rhizobium sp. P2_G9, assembly GCF_056403475.1. Classification (NCBI taxonomy): domain Bacteria; kingdom Pseudomonadati; phylum Pseudomonadota; class Alphaproteobacteria; order Hyphomicrobiales; family Rhizobiaceae; genus Rhizobium; species Rhizobium sp. P2_G9. The sequence goes on from NZ_JBFUFK010000017.1 coordinate 673, forward strand.
TCCGCCACGCCGAGATTGTTGGTCGGCTCGTCGAGGATGATCAGGTCGCTGTCGAAATGCATGGCGCGGGCGATCGCCACCGCCTGGCGCTCGCCGCCGGAGAGCGAACCGATCGGCGTGTTCGGCGGGATGTCCTTGGTGATGCCCACTTTTTTCAGGAGATCGCGCGCCACCGAATTCATCGCCTCGTGGTCAAGCCGGTTGAGAATGGCCGGCCCCCTCAGCGGCTCGCGGCCGAGGAACAGGTTGCGGGCAATGGAGAGCTGCGGCACCAGCGCTGAATCCTGGTAGATCGTCTCGATGCCATTCTTGATCGCATCCGTGGTCGAATGCATCTCGACGCGCCGGCCCTTGACATAGATGTCGCCGCTGGTGATCGGCACGGCGCCCGAGAGCACCTTGATCAGCGTCGATTTGCCGGCGCCGTTGTCGCCCAGAAGGCCGACAACCTCGCCCCGGTCGACCCTCAGGCTGACATCGCGCAACGCATGCACGCGGCCATAATATTTGTCGATATGTTCCATGCGGATCAGTTCTTCTGCCATGATCAGGTCCCCGCATTGTGACGGCGTTCGAGCCAGGAATGCAGCGCCATCATGCCGAGGATGATCGCACCGATGAAGATGTTGTAGGCAAGTCCGTCCACGCCGACCATGACAATGCCGTTGCGCATCAGGCGAAGGATGAAGATGCCCAGCACCGTGCCGAGGATCGTACCGCGTCCGCCGGTCAACACGGTGCCGCCGATCACCACCATGGCAATGACTTCAAGTTCGTAGCCCGTACCGCTGTTTGGATTGGCGGTGCTCACGCGTATCGAAGACGTAATGCCTGCGAACGCAGCCATGGCAGCTGAGAACATGAACAGCATAACCTTGACGCGATCGACATTGACACCGCGATTGCGCGCCGCATTGGCGTTGCCGCCGGAGGCCTGAATCCAGTTGCCGGCTCTGGTCCGCGTTAGCAGGTAGTGCGTTATGACGGTGAACAGTATGAACCAGAGAACGGACATGTAGACCCGAAAACCACCGATATAGAAGTCGCCAACGAGAACATCCGCGAAGACGGAACCTTCGGCACTCCCGGGACGCTGGGGAAAACCGCTGGTGATATAGAGCGCCGAGCCACGCACGATCAGCAGCATGCCGAGGGTGACGAGAAACGATGGCACCTTCAATCGTGTGACGTAGGCGCCATTCACCCAGCCGATGAACAGCGCAATCGCGATGGCGATCAGGAAGGCAGCCCATATGGGCATGGAGCCTACATTATGGAAAGTCCACATTATCACGGCGGAAAAGCCGAACACGGAGCCGACAGAGAGGTCAAATTCTCCCGCCGTCATCAGCAACGTCATCGCAAGCGAGATCATCCCGAGCTCGACAGTGAACGCCAAAGTGTTTGAGATATTCAGCGGCGACAGGAAAGCAGGATTGATAGCTGCGAAGACAACCATTTCAACGATCAGGAGAACGAGCGGGCCGAATTCGGGCGCGCCGATGAAGCGCTGCAGAAATGTGCGATTGTTCATGGATATCCGCCAGCAGAAGCCTCGAAATCCACCCGGCCGGTCAAGGCCGGGTGGCACACGCGCGGCAAATCACTTCGCCGACATGATCTTGTCGTAGAGCGGCGCGGCATCCTTCTCGTAGAGCGTGCCGACATAGACGTTGAAGCCCGGAGGAATGCCGTCGGCAGCCATCGCGGCCATGGAGAGGCCGATATAGCTGGTCGCCTGCGGGTCCTGCCACATGGCGGCATTCACATAGCCGCCGATGACTTCCTGCGTCGTGTCCTGGCTGTTGCCCCAGCCGACAGCCGGGATTTCGCCGGCCTTGACGCCAACCTGGTCGAAGACGCGCTTGACCGAGCCGGTGACGAGGTCGCCCAGGCCGATAATCGCCTTGACCTTGGCGCGGTTGGCGGTCAGATAGTCACTCATGCGGGTGATGATTTCAGCCTGGTCGAGCGTCGTATCAGTCACTTCCCAGGTGATGCCGAGCGGCTTGAACACCGTAGCAATACCCTGCTCTTCCTGAACGCCATAGGTGGCGCCGGGCACTTCGACCGGCATCCAGACGAAATCGCCCTTCTTCACCAGCTTGTGGTCGACGAGATATTGCGCCCATTGGGCGCCGGCCTTCTGCAGGTCCATGCCGACATAGGCGTTGAACTTCACCGTCGGGTCCGGCGTATTGATGTTGATCACCGGAATACCGGCGGCGCGGGCTTCGTCCACGACCTTCACCAGGCTGCCCGGATCCGGGCTGGACGTGACGATGCCATCAGCCTTGGCGGCCACGGCCGCACGCACGGCTTCCTGCTGCGACGGCACGTCGCCGCTATGGAACGAGGTGTTCACCTTGTTGCCGGTGTCGCTCTCCCATTGCTTGGCGCCGGCGAGAAAGTAGGTCCAGACCGGATCGGTCGGGGCGCCGTGCGAAATCCAGTAAAACGTCTTGCCTGCCGCAAATGCCGGCGAGAATGCGCCGGCCGCGATGGTCACCGCCGCGGCGATGCCAAGAAAAGTCCTTCTGAGCATGAGTATCCTCCTCCAATCGAGCCGACCCATTCGACCCGTTTTTCTCTCCCGAGCGGCGACGGCGAAAACCGCGCAGCGATCGCCGCCCCTCCAGGCGGCGAAACGTCGTCATACAACCCATGAATGCAGTTGAGCCCCGGAGATCTGCTCCGAAACGATCAGGCAGCCATGCATTTGATGTCAGTCAACGCATTTTGAAGCCTCATTTTGATTTGATGTCAAGCTGCAAACGCAGCAGCGATGACGCCACGGCATGCCGCTGCGATCAGATCCGGCATAGCTTGCCTCGAATTCGGAACAACCCATATGAGTGAATAGCGCGTCGCCTGCGCCATCCGGAGATTCATGCGATGACGAAGACCAGCACCATCACCCTCCTGTCCGCCCTTGCGCTGGCGCTTGCAGCACCTGTCGCCAATGCCGAACCAGCATTCTTTGCCCGCGCGCCGATCCATGCATGGCAAGGCCAGCATTTCTCCGTCATTCGGATAGATCAGATGGACCGTTTTGACGGACTGAGGGCGATGCTGGAAAACTGGACAAGCAGCTTTCCGGATCAGGTCGAGGCGATGCAGGCCGGCATTCGCCAGAACAGGGCGCTGGCCGACGCACTGCGTGCACGCGGAGTCCAGATCGTCAACGTCGTGGCGATCCAGCAGGGTTTTAACGGAAACCTGGTCTTCTATTTGCGTTGAGCGATGCTCAGTCGAAGGCGTGAACGCTGCCGTTTACCGCAAGCGACACCGTCTCGCCTGGTTCAGGCAGGCTGAACGCCGAGGCATGAAGGACGAATTGCGGCAGGCGCAGAGCACCTTCGCCGTTGAAGCCGGCTGCCGGCTGAATGAGATCCAGAGTCATCAGGCATTGGGCGCCAGCAAACTCGGTGGCGGCCACCTTGGCGAGAATGCCATTCGAATCCGCGCCTGCACCTGCAATGCCGCGGCGGACGGCGATCTGCTCGGGCCGGATCATCACATGCGAGGCACTCCCCGCATGATTCTGGTGCACCGGCAAGGCGCCAAGCACCGTCGAAGCCACCCCGCCCTCGATGCGCGCCGGTACGATCACGGCCTCGCCGAGAAACTCGGCCACCATGCGGCTTTCGGGGCGGAAATAGAGCTCGCGCGGCGCGCCGGCCTGGATGATGACCCCATTGTTCATCACCGCCACCTGATGGGCGAAGGAAAGCGCCTCCGCCTGGTCATGAGTGACGAGGATCGTCGTCACCTGGGCATTGTCGAGAACCTCTCCGACCGCCTTGCGCATGGCGCTGCGCAGCCCGGTATCGAGCGCGGAGAACGGCTCGTCGAGCAGCATCAATTTGGGCTTGCGGGCAAGCGCGCGGGCGATCGCCACGCGTTGCTGCTGGCCGCCGGAGAGTTCGTCCGGGCGGCGCTTGAGCATGGCCTGATTGAGACCGACAGTCTCGGCCAGGCCGGCAATCAGGCTGGTGCGGTTCTTCTCGTCGCGGGGGATTGCGAAACCGATATTGTCGCCGACGGAAAGATGCGGGAACAACGCGCCGTCCTGGGCAATGACGCCGATGCCGCGCAGATGCGCCGGCTTGGTCTGCTTGCCCTGTGCCAGATCCTCGCCATTGAGCGTGATCGAACCTGCATCCGGCACGTCGAAACCGGCAATCAGGCGCAGCAGCGTCGTCTTGCCGGAGCCGGACGGCCCGACGATCGCGGTGCGGCTGCCGGCATTGGCACTGAGGCTGACGCCATCGAGCGCGGTGACCGCGCCAAAGCGTTTCACGAGACCTTTCAACTGCAGGAATGTCACCTTCCGGCCATCCTCTTGGACTGATGATAAAGAATGAGGGTGAGCGGCAGCGATGACAGAACCATCAGCAGCGCATAGGGTGCTGCGCCAGCGTAATCAAGCTCGCCGGAAAGCGCCCAGAACGCCATGGCGAGCGTGCGCGTGCCGTTCGGCGCCAGCATCTGCGTCGCCGTCAATTCGTTCATGATACCCAGCGCCGAGAGCGCCACGCCGGCGGCGGCGCCCGGCGCCGCAAGGCGGATGGTGATCGACCAGAAGGCATGCAGGGGCGACCGCCCGAGGCTGCCCGCCGCCCATTCGAGCTCGACCGGCGCCTGCGACAGGCCGGCCCGCAGGCTTACCAGCGCTCGCGGCAGGAACATGATCATATAGGCCGCAAGGATCGTCGCCAGCGTCTGGTAGAAGGGATGAGCAAAACGCACGGTGATCGTCACCATGGCCAGCGCCACGACCACGCCCGGCAGCGCGCTGGTGAGATAGTTGCAGCCTTCGATCAGATGCGACAAACGGCCGGGTGTGCGGATGGAAAGCCAGGCCGTGGGGATCGCCACCAGCGTCGTCAGAATACCGCCGATCACCGCCAGATAAGCGGTCTGGTAGAGCGCAAACCCGATTTCATCCCATTTCCAGATTTCCGCGCCGCCGGCGAGAAGCCATTTCGTCAGCGTGAACAGCGGCACGCCGATCGACAGCAGCGCCAACAGCATCGGCAAGGCCAGTGCTGCGGGCGTCCAGCTCCCAAGTGAAAACCGCACACGCTTCCGCGCAGCACCCGGCCCAAGGCGGGCATAGCGCCGGTTGCCGCGCAGGCCGAATTCGGTGCCGAGCAGCAGGATCGAGAACACTGCCAGCACACCGGCCAGCATATTGGCGGCCGAACTGCTATAGGTCGACTGGAACTGATCGACGATCGCCGTGGTGAACGTGTCGAAGCGAATCATCACATAGAGACCGTATTCGGCCAGCAGATGCAGCCCGATCAGCAGGCTGCCGCCGCAGATCGCCACGCGCAATTGCGGCAGCACGACGCGCAGCCAGATTTCCGACGGCGTCAGGCCGAGCGATGCCGCCTGGTCCTCCAGCCCTGGATCAAGCCGCCGCAGCGTCGCCGAAACCGGCAGGTAGAGAAACGGAAAATAGGCGAGCACGGAGATGAAGATGCCGGCCGAAAGCCCCGCCATGTCAGGCTTGACGCTGACCCAGGCATAGGAATGGACGAAGGCCGGAATAGCCAGCGGCGCAACCGCCGTCCAACTCCAGAGACGTGCAAACGGCAGATTGCTGCGCTCGGTCAACCAGGCGAGCGCGACCGACAGAACAACACAGATCGGCACGGTGAACAGCACCAGGAAGACCGTGTTGATCGTCAGATCGGCGACGCGCGGACGCAAAACCAGCGCGATCGATTCGCTCCAGCCGGTGTCGATCGTCGCCCAGACGATGTAGCCGAGCGGCAGCAGCATGAAGAGCGAAACGACGATGGCAGCGATCTTGACGAACGGCGGCGCCGACACGCTTGCCCTGGCCGGCAACGCCACGGGGGGCGGTGCGGCGAGAAGCTCGTCCTTGTCGATCACAGCATGCATGTCGTCTGCCAAAAATTATGCCACGGAAGCGCTTTCCGTGGCATTGTGTGTGCTCTTAAGCACAATTTTCAGAGAATTTCAAAGGATGCCTGCCTCGGTCATCAGGTCTGTCACCTTTTTGTTATCGAGCTTCGACGGCTCGACCTTGGGCGCATCGAGATCGGCAAGCGGCACCAGCTTGGCGTTCGATTGCGCGCCATTGCCCACCGCATATTCATAGGACGTGCCGTTCTTGAGCACATCCTGCCCGCCCTCGCCGACGATCCACTTCAGGAAAGCCATGGCTTCCTTCTTATGCTTGCTCGGCGCCAGCACCCCGCCACCGGAAATGCTGACGAAGGCGCCCGGATCCTGGAGCTTGAAATAATGGAGGTCAACATTCTTGCTGTTCTCACCGGTCTTGGCCTGATCGCCGATGAAATAGTAGTGATAGATCAGCGCACCTTCGACTTGTCCGGAATTCACCGCCTTCATGCAGGTGGTGTTGCCCTTGTAGAAGACGGCGTTTTCCTTGAGCCCCTTGAGCCAGACCTTGGTCGCATCCTCGCCCTTGAGCTGCAGATAGGCAGAAACGATCGCCTGGAAATCCGCGCCCGACGGTGAAGCCGCCCAGCGGCCCTTCCATTCCGGCTTGATCAGATCGTCCATCGACTTCGGCAGTTGGTCGGGCTTCAGCTTGGTCTTGTCATAGGCAAATACCGTGGAGCGGGCGGCAATTCCGACCCACTTGCCGTTTTCGGGCTGATAGGCCTGCGGCACTTCGGCGAGAATGTCCTTGTCGAGCGGCTCGAACAGGCCGGCACGGTCGACCAGCGCCATGGCCGGAGAATTCTCGGTCAGGAAGACATCGGCCGGCGTTGAGTCGTCCTCCTGGACGATCTGGTTGGCGAACTCCATGTCGGAGCCGTTGCGCACCGTCACCTTGATGCCGGTCGCCTTGGTGAAACCGTCCACCCATTCCTGGGTCAGCGCCTCGTGCTGGGCATTGTAGACGAGGATGCCGTCGCTATCGGCGGCGCTGGCGCTGAGCGGCAGGAAGAACGCTGTCAGCGCAAAGGCGCCGGCGATCAGTTGGGGCAGGAATCGGCTTGGCATGTGACCCTCCAAAGTGGGCATTACTTGAAGATTGCGGCCCACTTATGGAAAGATGACGTATGCAGTCAAGTTAATTTATGTCGCGGGCAGGCATTCCACCTATGAGCAAAATGCCTGCCTCTCCATGCGCCAGATCAAGGCAGATTTCTATTCGGCTGCCAGCGGCAACTTGTAGACATTGCCGGCTTCGATCGTCTTGTCGTCGCTCTGCTCCTCGGCTGGCGGGTCCTTGCGCTTCGGCGCGCGGCCGAAGAACAGGGCATAGCCGGCCGGCAGCACGAAGATGGTGAGCAAGGTCGCCACCAGAATGCCACCCATCATCGCATAGGCCAGCGGTCCCCAGAAGACGCCGCGAGAGATCGGGATCAGCGCCAGCACCGCCGTCAGCGCCGTCAGCGTGATCGGCCGGAAGCGGCGAACGGCCGCACCGATGATCGCCTCTGACCGATCCATGCCCGCCGCGATATCCTGGTCGATCTGGTCAACGAGGATGATCGAGTTGCGCATGATGATGCCGAGCAGCGCGATGACGCCGAGGATGGCAACGAAGCCGAAGGGCGCACCCGAGATCAGCAGCGCCCCCGCCGCACCGATAATGCCAAGCGGACCTGTCGCCAAAACCAGCATCGCCTTGCCGAAATGCTGCAGCTGGATCATCAGCAGGATGATGATGACGGCCAGCATGACCGGCGCCTTGGCCGCGATCGACTGCTGGCTGGTCACCGAATCCTCGAGACTGCCCTGCACTTCGATACTGTAGCCGGCCTGCAGGCTGTCGCGCAGCGGCTGCATGTCCTTATACATCTTGGAAACGACATCGTTGGACTGCACGCCATCCGGCAGCGTCGCACGGACGGAGATGGTCGGCAGGCGGTTGCGCCGCCATTCGATGCCCTGCTCCATCACAGGCACTACCTTGGCGACCTGCGACAGCGGCACGAAAGTGCCGTTGTCCGTCGGAATAGAGACGGAGTCGACCGAAGTCAGCAGCTTGCGGCTCGCATCCGGCTCGCGAGCGACGATCGACACCGTCTCCTCGCCATCACGGAAGTCATCGAGCGGCGCGCCGGACATGGTTTCCTGCAGCATCTGGCGGATACGTTGCGAGGTGACCCCGAGCGCCCTCGCCCGATCCTGGTCGACCACCAGCTTCATCGCCGGCACCGGCTCCAGCCAGTCGTCATGGATGGCGCCGAGCAGCGGGTTTGCGGCGAACTTCGCCTCAACCTGGTCGGCAATCTTACGCACTTCGGCACGATCCGGACCCATGACGCGCATCTGCACCGGCCAGCCGGTCGGCGGACCAAGGAACAGGCGATCGACCTTGCCGCGGATCGACGGGAAGTCCTGGGCGAGGATGGCGCGCAGCTTGACGATCAGCCGCTCACGCGCCGGCTCGTCGTTGGCCATGACCAGAAGCTGGGCGAAGTTCGGATTGCGCAACTGCTGATCCAGCGGCAGGAAGAAGCGCGGCGCGCCCTCGCCGATATAGGTGGCGACGAATTTCTTGTCCGGATCGGGCATGATCTTCGTTTCCAGCGCCTTGGCCTGGGTCTCTACCTCCTTGATCGACGTGCCCTCGGGCAGCCAGAGGTCGACCAGGATTTCCGGCCGTGAGGATTGCGGGAAGAAGTTTTGCGGGATGAACTGGAAGGCCCAGAGGCTGGTGGCGAAGGTGCCGAGCGTCAACAGCAGCACGATCACCCGATGCCGGACCGCCCAGCTCACGGTATGCCGCAGGCCGCGATAGAAGCGCGTATCGAAGACATCGTGGTGTTGGCCGGCATGCGCCCTTTGCTTGAGGATCATGTTGCCGAGCCAGGGGGTGAAATAGACCGCCACGAACCACGACGTCACCAGCGCGATGCCGACGACATAGAAGAGCGACCGGACATATTCACCCGCGGTGGAGGCGGCAAAACCCACAGGGATGAACCCAGCCGTGGTGATCAGCGTGCCGGTCAGCATCGGGAAGGCGGTAGAGGTATAGGAAAAGCTTGCGGCATCGACCTTGCGCAGCCCCTCCTCCAGCTTTCGTTCCATCATCTCGACCACGATCATCGCATCGTCGACCAGGAGGCCAAGTGCGATGATCAGGGCGCCGAGCGAGATGCGCTGCAACTCGATGCCAAGCTCGAACATGATGCCGAAGGTCGCCGCCAGCACCAGTGGGATGGTGATGGCGATGACGAGGCCGGAACGCCAACCGATCGACACGAAGGAGACGACCAGCACGATCGCCAAGGCCTCGCCCAGCGCTTCCATGAACTCGCTGACCGCGTCGGTCACGACCTTCGGCTGGTCGGCGATCTGATGCACCTCGACGCCATAGGGCAGCGACGCTTCGAAGCGCTTGTAGGTCTTCTCCACGTTGGCGCCGACATCGGTGACCTTGAAGCCCTTGGCCATGACGACGCCGATCTGGACGCTATCCTCGCCATCGAAACGGTATTTGCGCTGGTAGGGATCTTCGAGGCCGGATGTCACGGTGGCGATGTCACCCAAGCGGGTAACCTGGCCGCCGGCCATCAGGCGCAGGTTCTTGATGTCCGCGACCTTGTCGACCGCACCCTCGACGGAGATGCGTACCGAGCGCGTGCCGGTATCGACGCTGCCCGCCGGGTCGATATTGTTCTGGCCCTTGATGGCGTTCTGCAGAGCGGGGATGGTGATGCCGCGTTCTGCCAGCGCCTTGGAGGAGACGTCGATATAGATCTTCTCCGGCTGGTCGCCGATGATGACCGCCTTCTCGACGCCCGGCGTCGTCAGCAGCATGTCGCGCGCCTGGATGGCGAATTTCTTCAGCTCGGGATAGCTGAAGCCCTTGCCGGAGAGCGAATGCAGCGTGACGAAGGTGTCGCCGAACTCGTCATTGAAATAGGGGCCGAGCAAGCCTTGCGGCAGGTCGCTGGAGATATCGCCGACCTTCTTGCGCACCTGATAGAAGGCGTCGGCGACATCGGCGCTGTTGGTATCACCCTTGATCTGGATGGTGATGATCGCATTGCCGGCGCGCGTGAACGATTTCACCCAGTCCAGATGCGGCACTTCCTGCAGCTTGCGCTCGATCTTGTTGACAACCTGGTCTTCCATGTCCTGGATCGACGAACCCGGCCAGATCGCCTGCACGACCATGACGCGGAAAGTGAAATCCGGATCTTCCTTCTGCCCCATATTCATCAGGCCGAACACGCCGGTCAGGATGATCAGGCCAAACAGGAAGCGGGCGATGGAGGGATGTCCGATGGCCCAGCGGGACAGGTTGAAGGGCTGCTTGCCCTCTTGGGAAACAGATGACATCGGCGTGGTTCCGCGTTGCGAGGATCGTGGACTGCGGGCGCGCTCGGCGCGCCGCGCGTGCTAGAAGAGATCAGCCGTCATCTTGCCGATGATGTCAGGCAATTTGACCTTGAGGTTCTCGGTCATGAACTGCGTGCCAGCCGAGACGACGATGTCGCCGGGCTTCAACCCCTGGGTGACGCCGACGCCATCGCCGGTGAAATCGGCGACTTGCACCGACCGGGCGTGCACCGTGGCGGCCGTGCGGTCGACGGTCCAGACGATCTTACCGCCGTCCTTCTCGGCAAGCGCCGACAGCGGCACGGTGATCTGATCGGCACCAGCCGCGACATCGGCGACCACATTGGCGGTCATGCCGATCAATACGCGCGGATCGTCCGGCAGGCTGACGCGGACCGAGAATGTCCGCGACTGCGGGTCGGCGCTTCCAGAGACTTCCCGCACCTTGCCATCGAGCGAAAGCGTGGCGTCCGACCAGAAGCTGACCTTGACGCCCTTGCCAGGCTTGAATTCGGCAATGTCGYTTTCGGGAACGGCGATCTGCACTTCCTTCTCATCGTCGGCGACGACGGTCAGCACCGGCGTGCCGGCGGCAACCACCTGGCCACGATCGGCGTCGATGATCGTGACGATGCCGTCTCGGTCGGATTTCAGCTCCGCATAGCTCATCTGGTTCTTCGCCTGGTCGAGCGATGCGGCGGCCGCCGTGCGGGTCGCAGCAGCCTGATCATAAGTCAGCTGCGCCTGTTCGACCTGCGCCTTCGGCACGGCATCCTTGGCAAACAAGGTGTGTGACCGCTTGTTGGCGATATCAGCCGTCTCGACCGCCTTTTGTGCCGCATCGAGATTGGCCTGTGCCGAATTGACGGCCAGTTGGTAGTCCGTCGCATCGATGCGGGCAACGACCGTGCCCGGCTTCACCCGGTCACCGACATCGACAAGGCGCTCGGTGATCTTTCCGGCAACGCGAAAGCCGAGATTCATCTCGGTGCGCGATTTCACCGCACCGGAATATTCGAGTTCGCGGACATTGCTGGCCTTGGCGATTTCGACCACCTTGACCGGGCGAATGACGGCCGCCGCATCGTTTTCAGCTTTCTTTTCACTGCATGCGCCAAGCGCCAAAGCGCTCACGAGGAGAATGCCAGCGGCGGTTGCCCGCGTCATGCTTGCGAGATCGAGCGAATTCATATCCGCCTCCATTGTTATTTCTTCAGGGCTTTAAGTGCGAAGTCGATCAGTTCGTCGGGCGTGGCCCGGTTGGTCTTGTGCAGGCATTGGGCGACCATCTGGGGATGGCAAAGGATCACGGTAGCGGCGCCGAAGCAGCGCGACGCCGAATCCGCATCCATCTGGCGAAACTCGCCGCTCTCGATGCCTTCACGGATGACATCGGCAGCAAGGTCGTGGACACGATTGATATGGGCATCGATGACATGCCAGTCGCGTTCCAGGGCCACGACCACCATTTCATGAACCTTCTCGTCGTCCATCATGGTTTCGAGCGTCATCTTGTGGAACGCGTGGATCCATTGCCGTAGCCGTTCCTCGGCGCTGATCTTCTGGCTGAGGATCGATCTGGCGATATTATAGGCCTGCAGCAGCATCCGGCCGCAGACCGCCTGGTGGATCTCCACCTTGGAGGCAAAGAAGCGGTAGATATTGGCCGGCGACATGCCCAGATCCTTGGCAATGTCGGCGACATTGGTTTTCGAATAGCCATAATGGCGGAACAGCCGCTCGGCGCTGTCGAGGATGCGGGTGACGCTTTCCTGACGCTGCATCTCGGCCGGCGTGTCGAGAATTTCGATCATGGAGATCGCCTTCGATTTACGAGTGACGAATTTCAATTTTCGTCACTTATAATATGACTGACAAAATCCGTCAATATGTCAAAGCCAAGAAATTTTTGCATCTGCGAACGGTCACGCGATTGTCACATCACTGTCGCAAACTCCTGTTTCTGTCTGGCGAAACAGGAGGGTGCGCCCATGTCTATGGATCATCAGGAACAGCTCGAACGCATCAAGGCCGAGATCGCCGACAGCTTCGACGAAGAACTGGAAATGCAGATCGAGGAAGACCGTCTCGACGAACTGGTCACCGAGGGCATGACCCAGCCCGCCGAACAGACGCTCGAACGCAAGGTCTATTTCCGCGAGCTCTTCCGCCTGCAGCATGAGCTCGTCAAATTGCAGGATTGGGTGCAGCACCAGAAGCTCAAGGTCATGGTGCTGTTCGAAGGCCGTGATTCGGCAGGCAAGGGCGGCGCCATCAAGCGCGTCACCCAGCGCCTCAACCCGCGCGTCTGCCGCGTCGTGGCGCTCCCGGCTCCGACGGAGCGCGAGCGCAGCCAGTGGTACTTCCAGCGCTACACGGCGCATCTGCCGAGCGCCGGCGAAATGGTGCTGTTCGACCGCTCCTGGTATAACCGTGCCGGCGTCGAGCGCGTCATGGGCTTCTGCACGCCTGACGAACTGGAAGAATTCTTCCGCTCCGTGCCGGAATTCGAGCGCATGCTCGTCCGCTCCGGCATCATCCTGATCAAATATTGGTTCTCGATCACCGACGAGGAGCAGGAATTCCGCTTCAACATGCGCATCCACGATCCGCTGAAGCAATGGAAGCTCTCGCCGATGGACCTCGAAAGCCGCGTCCATTGGGAAGACTATACCAAGGCCAAGGAAGAGATGCTGGCCCGCACCCATACGCCGGAAGCACCCTGGTGGGTCGTCGAAGCGGTCGACAAGAAGCGCGCCCGCCTCAACATGATCAGCCACCTGCTGGGCCGGATCCCGTATGATGACGTCGAGCGGCCGGAAATCGTCCTGCCGGAGCGCATTCACCATTCCGACTACGTGCGCCATCCAGTGCCGCAGGAAATGTACGTTCCCGAAGCGTATTGACCGAAAACCCTTTCGGCGCGATCGCATCTTGCAATTTTCCCCACCGGCGCGGCCATCGCGCCGGCTTTTTTATGGGGCTCGCTCATCCCGCCAATCCCGCAGCATACTCCACGGAAGCAAGGCGTTCGGCGCATGCCGCATCAATCCATGCGCAGGGATGGCCTTGGCCTGCCCATAGGGAATCGGCAGATCCCTCGGCTCCGTCCCGGCCGCCCAGTCGGCAATCACCTTCCCCATTGCCGTCGTCAGCGTGATGCCGCGCCCATTGCAGGCAAATCCGGCAATCATGTCCGGCCCGAGATCGACGAGATGCGGCAAAAAGTCCGGCTCGACGGCAGCCATGCCGGACCAGGCGAATTCGATCGGCGGGATATCGGGCAGTTCCAGCTTGTCGGCCATGCGCCGGTGGATGGCGCGCGGCACGCGGTCTGCAGCACCAGGGCCAAAAATGTGCATACCGCCGGTAATCAAACGGTTTGCCGCGTCGAAGCGGAAGGTGAAGAGATTGCGCCGTGTGTCGGAAACACATTGGTTTCCGGGCACCAGGCGCTGGCGCACCGATTGCGGTAGCGGTCTTGTGGCGATCTGGAAGACGCGCAGCGGAATATAGGTTTTCGCCAGGCCAGGGTTGAGTGCGCGGCCATAGGCATTGGTCGCGACGAAAACTTTCCCGGCACGCACCGCGCCCTTGTCGGTGGTCAGGCGATAGCCCGCCGCTTCCCGCGTGATCACGCGCACCGGGCTATGCTCGAAAATCCTGGCGCCGGCCGATTCGGCGGCATCGGCGAGGCCGCGGGCATATTCGACCGGGTTGAGCACACCAGCCGACCGATCCGTCCAGCCACCGAAATAGCCCTTCGCCCCAGTCGCGTGCTCGACCTCCAGACGATCGAGAATCGCGACCGGCCGCCCGCACTTCGCCCATTGCGCCGCCCGTGACGTCACCTTTTCAAATGCGGCGGCGGTATGCGCCGGCTGTATCCATCCACTCTGCACGGCGTCGCAGACGATGCCATGCCGCCGGATCAAATCGAAGACGAGATCGCTGCTGCCGCAGGCCATCCGGATCAGCCGCTCGCCGCGTTCCGGACCGAGCAGAGCCAGGACATCGTCCGGGTCCATCTTGGCGAAATTGGGCACGACGAAACCGGCATTGCGCCCCGAAGCGCCCCAGGCGATCATCTCCGCTTCGAGCACGACGACGGAGAATCCTTTTTCGGCCGCATGCAAGCCGGCCGACAGGCCGGAGAAGCCGCCCCCGATGATCGCCAGGTCGGCGTCGAGCGTGCCATGCAGTTCCGGCCGATCCTTCCGGTTGCGGCCGACAGCATGCCAGAGTGAAATCTCGCTCATGTTGATTTCCGCGGCTTCAGGCCGAAGCGCCGCCGGTAAGGCAGGTTGCCGAACAGGCCATTCGGACGGAAGAGCAGGATCAGGCAGAGCATGACGCCGATGGCGACGATCTGCAGCGATGCCGCCCGCGCCTGCTGCTCCGGCGGGAAAAGCGTGGCCGTCAGCGCGCCTGAGCCCGCCCAGATCCCCCAGACCAGAATCGCGCCGACGACCGCGCCGAGATTGCTCCCCGAACCGCCGACGATCAGCATTACCCAGACCTGGAATGTCAACATCGGCACGTAATTGTCCGCTGCGATGAAGCCGATGAAATGCGCCTGCACCGCGCCCGCCAATCCCATCAGCGCTCCGCCGACGGCAAAGGCCTGGACCCGGTAGAAGCGAGCACTCTTGCCGAGCGAGATCGCCGCCCGCTCGTCTTCCCGAAGCGCCTTCAGCACCCTGCCCCACGGGCTTTTCGCCAGGTGTTGCAGCGCCAGATAGGCGAGCAGCGTGACGACGAAGACGATGGCCAGATTGGAGAGATTGAACAGCAGCGGCGTCTCCGCCAGGCTCGCGAACGGCCGCGGAATGAAACCGATGCCGAAGGCGCCGCCGGTGAGCGGCTGGGCATTCAGCGCCACCAGCTGCACGACGACGGCCACGCCGAATGTGGTGATCGCCAGATAGTCGGATTTCAGCCGCAGCGTCGCAAAGCCGGTGATCGCCGCAGCCAGGCCGGCCACAGTCATCGCGCCGAGCCAGCCGACGACGATCGGCATGTCGAAGCCGCCGAAACGGTTGGGATCATCCGGAGTCGTTATGAGCGCCGAGGTATAGGCACCAATCGCCACAAAGCCGGCAACGCCGACATTGAACAGGCCGGTCAGGCCCCATTGCAGGTTCAGCCCGAGCGTGATCAGCGCAAAGATCAGCGCCGTGGTGAGGAAAAAGCCGCCATAGCCGATAAGGTCGATCATCTTTCCCTCACACCGAACAGGCCGATCGGCCGGACGAACAAAACCGACATCAGGATGATGAAGGCGACAGCCGCCCGCCATTCCGCGCCAATGAATTGCACCGCACCGGCCTCCGCCAGCCCGATGATCAGCCCGCCGAGCACCGCGCCCGGAACGCTGCCGATACCGCCAAGGATCGCCGCGGCAAACATCGGCAGCAGCATGTCAAAACCCATCAGCGGCCTGATCTGCACGAGAATGCCGATCATTACGCCGGCCACACAGGCGAGCGCTCCGCCAAGCACCCAGGTGACACGCACGACTTTCGCCACATCGATACCGACGACACGGGCAAGCGCCGGGTTCTGGCTGACCGCCTGCATGGCGCGGCCGGTCTGGGTGCGGGTCATCATGAGATGCGTCGCCAAGACCAGCATGGCAGTGATCAGCAGCAATGCAATCTGGTCCGCCGTGATGCGGATGCCCAGGCCGATCGGCACGGCAATCTGGATCGCCCGCGAAAAATAGGTCGGCCGTGAGGTGAAGATGAATTCCAGCAGGCTGCGCAAAGCCATCGAAGCGCCGAAGCTTGCCATGACGACGATGATCGACTGCCCCTTGGCCCGCAACCGGGCAAACAGCACCTTGTCGAGCGCCAGCGCCATCAGCCCGGTAAAAGCACAGCCAAGGATGGCTGCCACGATCAGCGGCCAGCCGAAGGACAGTGCCCCGATCGGCGCAACCTTGCCGAACATCGCCCCGATCGCGCTGACCGCGACCAGCGTTGCATAGGTGCCCCAGGCCATGAAATCGCCATGGGCGAAATTGGAGAACCGCAGGATCGAATAGGTGAGCGTCACGCCGATCGCGCCCAGCCCGATCATCGACCCTGTCAGCAGGCCGTCGACGATGAATTGCAGGTTCATGGGGTGGCTCCTGCAGTTCTATCGGATAATTTCATTCGGCATACCTGGCCACCAACACCCCGCCCCAAACTTACAGGGTCGAGCCACCGGTCTCGACCCGTCCTTCGGACCCCCACAAGCGGGAGGGGCTTAACCCAGCCGCACCGCCGTGCCCCGATTAAGGCAGGGAGAGTGCCGCGAGTCTTCTCCCCCCTTGTGGGGGAGATGGCCGGCAGGCCAGAGAGGGTCTTGTCCCACGGAGAAACGAACGGGGAGATATTTCGGCGCAAAAGGTCGTTTCCTGTCATGGCCTGCCCCCCAGATCCATCTCTTGACTACCCGCCCCATGCGATCGCTGCCCCAGATAGAGCTCCGCGACAACCGGATCATTCCACAGCTCGGACGCAACCCCTTCATGCGCATCCCTGCCCTCGACCAGCACATAGGCCCGGTCGCCAATCGCCAGTGCCGCCTTGGCATTCTGCTCCACCAACAAAATCGTGACGCCGGACTTGCGGATGTCGGAAAGCATCGCAAACACCATCGAAACGAATTTCGGCGACAGGCCTGCCGAGGGCTCGTCGAGCACAAGAAGCTTCGGCTCGACAATCAGCGCCCGCGCCACGGCCAGCATCTGCCGCTGCCCGCCCGAGAGGTTTCCCGCCCCCTTCCGACGGAAAAGTTTCAGATCCGGAAATGTGTCGTACATGCGGGCTATACGCTCAGCCGCTTCTCTCGGCTTCAAAATCCCACCCGCTGTCTTGAGATTGTCTTCGACACTCATCAGCGGAAAGATGTTTTCCGTCTGCGGCACGAAAGCCAGGCCCATGCGCACCATCAGATGCGCAGGCAGTTCAGTGATGTCCCTGCCATCGAGCAGGACTTGCCCGCCCGTGACCGGGACCAGGCCCGCCACCGCCTTGATGAAACTCGATTTTCCCGCCCCGTTCGGGCCGAGCACGACGACGATCTCGCCCCGATTGACCGTGATCGACGCCCCGCGCACGATCGGCACGCCCGGCTCGTAACCGGCGACGAGATTGTTGACCTGAAGCACCGGCACGCTCATGCCGCACCTCCGAGATAGGCCTCGACGACCCGCGGATCGCGCGCCACTTCACCGGCCGTGCCTTCGCAGATCAATTGCCCGCTCGCCATGACCAGCACCCGATGGCAAAGCCGTGTCACCATATCGATATTGTGCTCGATCAACAGGAAGGTGACCCCCCGGGCATTGATCTCGCGGATACGGTCCATGATCACTTCGAGCAGGGTGGCATTGACGCCCGCCGCCGGCTCGTCGAGCAGGATGATCGCAGGATCCGCCATCATCACCCGCGCCAGTTCCAGCAGCTTCCGCTGGCCGCCAGAGAGGACGCGGGCGGGCTCATGCGCCAGCCGGTCGAGCGTCACCAGTTCGAGCAGTTCCATCGCCTTCTGTTCGGCAACCTTCTCTTCGACGGAAACGCGGAACGGCCTCAAAAAATTGGCGAGCAGGCTCTCGCCCGTCTGCCCCTGCCCCGCCAGCATGACATTTTCCACCAGGCTGAGATTGGCGAGCGGCCGCGGGATCTGAAACGTCCTGCCGAGGCCGCGACCGATGCGGCGATGGGCGGATTCACCCGACACCGTGATGCCGTTCAGCAGGATATCGCCGCTCGACGGCAGGATGCTGCCGGCGAGCAGGTCGAACATGGTCGTCTTGCCGGCGCCGTTCGGCCCGATCAGGCCAAGGATTTCACCGCGCCGCACGTCGAACGACACGTCGTTGACGGCATAGAGGCCGCCGAAACGCCTGACGACATTCCTCGCGATCAGCACGGGGCTGTCGGACAGCGCCCCGCCGGGAGACATTGAATTCATCGATCCCTCTGGTCCGGAGCGTTTCTCGCTCCGTGATTTTGATTTGTGATCACACTTGCGTTGATCACAATATTAAGCTTAAAATATTTGGCAAGACAAAAATTGAGCCGAACGGCCAAAGGGAACCGGGAGCGGAAATGCAGAAGGCCACCGCCGAGAAGAACGAACTGTTTCCCGCTCAGCTGGCGCCGGTGGGTCGCGAGACCGTGCAGGACCGCGTCTATACCGAGCTGCGCCGCGCCCTGATCGGCGGCCTGTTCGAGCCGAGCCAGGTGCTGACCATCCGCAGCCTTGCCGATGCCTTGGCCACCAGCACCATGCCGGTGCGCGAAGCACTGAGCCGGCTGATCACGGAAAAAGCGCTTGAAGCACTGCCCAACCGGTCTGTCCGCGTGCCGCCGATCACACTCGAGCGCATGGACGACCTGCTCAGGACCCGCATCTTGATCGAGGGCGAGGCCATCGCGCTTGCCGCGAGCCGCATGACGCCGCGCCAGATCGCCATGATCGAGGGCATGCTCGGCGAATGGGACGAGATGCGGGCGCTGAAGGCGAAGAAGGATGTCGATCGCGAAGTGACGCTCAACCAGAGTTTTCACTTCGAGATCTATCGCGCCTGCGGTTCCTCGGTGCTGATCCCGATGATCGAAAGTCTCTGGCTGCAATCGGGTCCCTGCATCCGCGTCGCCATCTATGCCTTCTCCGAGGCTGGAGAAGTCGACACCGCGCATTATCACCGCAGCATCGTCGCAGCGCTTGCGGCGCAGGATGGGCAGGCCGCCCGCGAGGCGCTGGTCGCCGATATCAGCCGGCCCTTCGCCTTCCTCCGCAACAAGATGCAGGCCGAAACCGAGGGGACCCAGGACACATGACCCGCGCCATCAGGATCACCGAACCGAAATCCGGCCTCTCCGTCATCGCCCCGCTGCTCGACGGCAAGGCTCCGGAAAACGCCGCTTTCCTGTGGGAATACCTCGCCGGCCCGCGCGTGGTCGGCGGCATCCACGCCATGTGGACCGGTCCGGAAATCTCCTGCCCGATCCCGTCCGAGCACCTTGAGGGCGCGTCCTATGCCCGGCCCTTGCCGCCGGAAAATGCCACGCTCAACCCGCTGGCCGGCGATATCGTGCTGGCTTACGTCCCCGCCCGCATGTGGGGCGGCAATCCGAATCCGATCTTCGACATCGGCCTGTTCTATGGCCATGGCGCCCGCCTGCTCTTCCCGATCGGCTGGCTGGCCGGCAGCGTCGTGGCGCAGGTGCGGCCGGAAGATCGCGAAGCACTGGCGACCGCCTGCGGCATCATCCGCAGGAACGGCGCCTGCGACGTCACCTTCGAACGGACGGAGGCGTGAATGGACGACGCTTTCGAACTCTACGACCTCCGCGTCGAAGCCGTCATTCCCGAGGGTAAGCCGATCTATTGCGGCGCCAGACCGGGCGACTATTTCGAACTGCGCGGCGAAATGCTGACGCTGCCGCCCGGCCAGGGCTTTTCGATCTATTCGCTTGCCGCCGTCCTGCCGCTGCTCGCTGCCAAACAGCGCCCGACCCACAAGAACGACTGGATGACCTCGGACGCCGAGATCGCCTGCCCCGATCCGAATTGCGCCAGCCGGCTGAGGATTGTGCGGTTGGATAAACGCCGCTTCAGCCATGCTGAGACGACGGCGGTGCCGCTGGCGAAGGAAGAGGACTAGGCGAATGGTGTGCACGGCCCCTCATCCGCCTGCCGGCACCTTCTCCCCGTCAATACGGGGAGAAGGGACTTGTGGCACTGTCGGCGCCCCATCTGCCTTCTCCCCGCCTGCGGGGAGAAGGTGGCGGCAGCCGGATGAGGGGCAAATCGCAAGCGTAAGCGTTAATTTTATGCAGATTCCGAAAGCCCTTTGACATGACCAAAACCTTCGAACTCAGCCCCGGCTATCACATTTCCCGCGTCATCCGCGGCGGCTGGCAGCTCGCGGGCGGCCATGGTGCGATCGACCGGCAACAGGCCGTCACCGACCTCGTCGCCGCCTTCGACGCTGGCATCACCACCTATGACTGCGCCGACATCTATACCGGCGTCGAGGAACTGATCGGCGCGGCCCGGCTGAAGCTCGCTAACGAACGTGGGCTGGATGCCGCGGCGAAGATGAAGGTGCACACCAAGCTGGTGCCGGATCTCGAAGTCCTGCCGCGCATCAGCCGCGACTATATAAGCACGATCGTCGATACCTCGCTCAAACGCCTGAAGACCGAACGCCTGGATCTCGTCCAGTTCCACTGGTGGGACTATGCCAATCACGGCTATGTCGATGCCATGGGCTGGCTCGACGAGCTCCATGCCGGAGGCAAAATCCGCAATATCGGCACGACCAATTTCGACGTGCCGCGCCTCGCCGATATCGTCAATTCGGGCGTCAAGCTCGTCAGCCAGCAGCTGCAATATTCTGTGCTCGACCAGCGCCCGCTCAATGGCCTGACCGAATTCGCCAAGGCCAACGACATCAGGTTCCTCTGCTACGGCACGGTCGCCGGCGGCTTCATCAGCGAGAAATGGCTTGGCGCCCCCGAGCCCGACATGCCGCTCGAAAACCGCTCGCTGGTCAAATACAAGCTGATCATCGACGATTTCGGCGGCTGGGACCTGTTCCAGGAGATGCTCAGGACGTTGAAGGCGATCGGCGACGCCCATGGCACCGACATCGCCACGATTGCCAGCGCCTGGGTGCTGGAGCAGCCGCTTGTCGCCGCCGTCATCGTCGGCGCCCGCAACCAGGCACACGCGCTGGCCAATGCGAAAATCATGGATGTCGCACTCACCGAGGCCGACTGCGCCGCGATCAAGGCCATCATCGATCGCAGCACCGGGCCGGAAGGCGATGTCTACACGCTGGAGCGCGACCGCACCGGCCGCCACGGCTCGATCATGCATTACAACCTGAACGCGGGGAAGCAATGAACGAGAACGCTTCCCTCTCCGATTTCGCCAGCGCCGAGATCATCGCCTTCCACCGCTTCTTCGTCGCCTGGTACGACGCGGCGACCGCCGACGGCGTCGATTTCGGCCGTTGCGAGCAGGTGTTCGGCCCCGACTTCCACATGATTCCGCCGCCTGGCCGCGTCTTCGACCGCACCGAAACGATCGCGCTGATCCGCGGCAACCGTGCCAGCTTCAATGGCGATTTCACCATCGACATCGAGGCTATCGGCACCCTCTGGGAAGACGGTGACATGATCCTCATGACCTATGTCGAAAAGCAGGATCGACGCGGCGTCAAGACCGCCCGCCGCGCGTCCGCTCTTTTCACCAAGAATTCATCGGCGCCGAACGGCGTCCAATGGCGCCACCTGCATGAAACCTGGATGCAGGTGGCTGGAAGCTGAACAGGGACGAAACTGGGATCAATCACACCTTGAAAAGGGGAACCACGATGAAGAAGACAATGCTGCAACTCACTGCCGCCCTGCTGCTTGCCGGCACGGCAGGCGTCGCCAACGCGGCCGATTGCAAGATCACCGTCGGCCTGGTGATGGAACTGACCGGCCCGGCCGGTGAATATGGCCAGGCCGGCGCCAAATCGGTCGAAATGGCCTTTAAGGACCTCAACGATGCCGGCGGCGTCGCCGGCTGCGATCTCGTCACCGACACCCGCGACAGCCAGAGCGCCGGCAATGTCGCCGTCGATGCCGCAACGCAGCTCGTGCAGGTCAAGAAGGTGCCCGTCATCATCGGCGGCATCATTTCGTCTGTGTCGATCCCGATCCTGACCTCGGTCACCGCACCGGCCAAGATCGTCCAGGTCTCGCCGGCCTCCTCGTCGCCGACGCTGACCCAGCTCGGCCGTGACGGCAAGACCAACGGCATCTTCTTCCGGACAATAACGTCCGATGCGCTGCAGGGCGTTGCCGCGGCGAAATACGCCATCGACAAGGGGTTCAAGAAGCTCGCCATCATCCATGTCAACAACGACTTCGGCGTCAACATGGAGAAGGAATTCGAGCGCGCCTACAAAAAGCTCGGCGGCACGATCGTCTCCGACACGCCTTATAACGAAAAGCAGTCGAGCTATGCCTCGGAAGTTACCGCCGCCATGGCCGGCAGCCCGGACGGCCTCTACCTGATCAGCACGCCGGTCGATGGCGCCACGATCGCCCGCACCTGGATCTCCCAGGGCGGCGTGCAGAAATTCCTGCTCAATGACGGCATGAACAGCCCGGACTTCATCGATTCCGTCGGCGCCGACTATCTGAAGGACGCCTATGGTACGTCTTCGGGCACCAGCCCGACCAAGTCGACGGACTATTTCAATGCCAACTACAAGGCCTTCTCGGGCGGTATCGAGCCGAGCAATCCGGCCGCCGACCGCTCCTACGATGCCGGCGCCATCGTTGGCCTGGCGATCGCCATTGCCGGCTCGCCGGATCCGGCCAAAATCAAGGACGCCATGTATAAAGCGGTCGACCCCAAGGGCGAGCCGATCTTCGCCGGCAAGGAAGAATTCGCCAAGGCCCTGAAGCTGATCAAGGAAGGCAAGCCGATCCGTTACGAAGGCGTCATCGGCCCGGTGAGCTTCGACCAGTATGGCGACATTACCGGCCCCTTCCGCCTTTGGAAGATCGCCGACGGCAAGGTCGCCACCGATGGCCAAATGTCCATGGACGACGTCGCCAAGCTGCAGGCGCAGTTGCAGTGATGAAGCGAAGGCCGGCGCTGCCCATGCGCCGGCCTTCGATTGATGCGCACGCTCAGGGCAAGCGTCGACGAATTTCCCAATTGGTCGAGGCACCGCGCTCGCATGCCTGCGGAACCCGCCTTGCCGGACAAAATTCCACAAAGCCCGTGTCGGCTTCCATGCCTTGCCAACGCCTGCACCCGACGGGCCATCGGAGCGTTGTCATAGTGCATCGGTCTCGCCACATACCGGATTGCCGCGGCCCGGGCTTTCGCCTTCCGAATGCGCGCCGGCAAACGCGCCTTCTTCCGGCAGGGGGGCACACGATATCGCCACCCCTCGTCTCATGCCATTCGACATTCACCCGTTACGCGGTGAACAGCCAGTTCATCCAGGACATGGGCCTGCGGCCCCGGATCCTCAAGGGCGGACCGGTGCATCGCCGTCGCGAGCGACGATGGCGTATCCGCAGAACGTGCTTAGTATCCGGGGGCAGCGCCCAGACCGGATCAAGCAGGGCAACAGATCAGATCACAGGGCACGGTCCCTGTCTGGATAGTTCCTATTTCGTTCTCGAAATCGATATTATCAAGATCGATCGCCGCCATTTCTGCCGGCAGTGTCGACAAATGTCCCGACCGACCGGCGCGCCCCATCCCGGATCGATGCCGCCGCCTCCCCGAACGACATACCATCGCAGCCCTTCCCTTTTCGGAAGGCGCGCCGGCAAGCGCGCCTTCTCTCCGTAGGAGAGACCCCCTTGCCGTACCTTGCCGTTTCAATGATTTCAACAACTTAGGAATACGTTGCCGTGCTTGCCGTAATTTGCTTGCCGTCCTTGCCGTAGTTATCGATTTCGTTGAAGAAAACATACGGCAAGCCCTTTTTGCCATCGGGCTTGCCGGCGCTTGCCGTGCCCTTGCCGTATGCTTGCCGGGCATCGATTTGGACACACTGCGATGCAATCTGCCGCCCATCTTTTTCGGAAGGCGCGGCGGCAAGCGCGCCTTCTCTCCGTAGGAGAGAGTTGTTTGCCGCCGCTTGCCGCATAATGATTTCAATGACTTACAGCTGCTTGCCGCCCTTGCCGCCTTTGCTTGCCGCTTTTGCCATAGTCATTTGATTTCATTGAATAAAACAGGCGGCAAGCAACTTTTTTGCTGGACATTGCCGCCGCTTGCCGCACCCTTGCCGCAGGCTTGCCGCCCGACATTGTCTAACGCAATGCATCGCCCCAGCGATATTCCACGGTCAGATCGTCGAGCTTCTGCACGAGCGCCGGATCGAGCTTGATGTCGGCGGCCGGCAGGCTGCCATCCAGTTGATCGGCGCGGCTGGCACCGACGATCGCCGAACTGATCACCGGATTGGCCATCACCCAGGCGATTGCCAGCTGCGCCAGCGGATGGCCGGCCTCGTCGGCGATGGCCCGCAATTTCTCGATCGTGACGAATTCGCGTTCGTGCCAGTAGCGTTCGGCATACATCGCGCCGGCATTGCCAACCTGTTCGGTGAAGCGGCCTTCGTTCGGCTTCTGCTCGAGTTTGTATTTGCCGGTCAGCATGCCGCCGGCCATCGGATTGTAGGGAATGACCGCAAGCCCTTCTTCGTCGCAGAGCGGCAGCAGCTCCCGCTCGATTTGCCGGAACAGCAGATTGTACCGCGGCTGCACCGAGACGAAGCGCGAAAGCCGGAGCAAATCGGCGCGGCCGAGCGCGCGGGCCAGCCGATAGGCGAGGAAATTGGAGACGCCGATATAGCGCGCCCTGCCCGACTTGACGATGATATCCATCGCTTCCAGCGTTTCCTCGAGCGGCGTTTCCCGGTCGTCGCCATGCAGCTGATAGACATCGATATAGTCCGTGCCGAGCCGTTTCAGCGAGGCGTCGATGGCATCGAGCAGGTGCTTGCGCGACGAGCCCTGGTCCCAGACATTGGTGCCGACCTTGCCGAAAGCCTTGGTGGCGATGATGAAATTCTGCCTTTTGCCCTTCAGCCACCGGCCGATGATCTCTTCCGTCGTGCCGGCCAGCCGCTCATTTCCGCCGAGCGGATAAGCATCGGCCGTATCGATCAGCGTCACCCCGCCTTCCGCCGCCTTGTCGAGAATCGCATGTGATTCGGCCTCTTCAGTCTGCAGGCCGAAGGTCATTGTGCCGAGGCAGATGCGCGAAACGGTGAGGCCGGTACGGCCGAATTTGCCATATTGCATGGAAAAATCCTCAATTTTATGGTGCGGATCGCCCGGAAGCGTTGGGAGGAAGATCGGCAGGTTACTCCCTCCAGCCGCAGCTGACAAATGACAAAATCGAGACGAGGACACACCGTGTTTTCCTTTTCCCTTGGAGGGGCCACGGCACTCAGACATCTGATTTGCTTAAAAACGACAGATGGTCAGCAAGTTAGCAGAGCATCCGGTTGATTTCCTCTCTAGAGCAAGAAGTAAAGAGCGACAGAAAATCGGTGCTATTTCACCGATTAAACAGGAAAACCTGAATTCGTCATCTGACAACCAATTGAAATAATTAACATTTTTAATACAAATCAAATATGTGAACGCCTAGCCTCCGAACGAACGGACACGAAGGCCGGAGCAATCTATGCGAGCAGACTCCCCAAGCCATACCTCCCTCAATGGTAAACAGTGCGGAGAAATTCGCGCTTAACGTTGTAGCGCTCCTGGGCGAGGCTCGCTAGTTCTAGCTCCAGGCGAAGCGGCGGAAACGCATAGGGGTGAAGGAGGCTCGAGGTCAAAATCGAGTGCAGACACGCGCAAGATTCTCGATGTTTTGTGCAGGGCAAGGTCGCCCATTCTCTCTCGAAACCGGCTGTTATGGGGTCATAAAGCGTAATTTCTCCAGCCTGACACAAGTTGGGACAGTCATTTTTACGGAACAGACTTGGTTAACCTAAGCTGGGATCAGAACCCCAGTTCTTGATCTTTGTCAATGTACAGCGCGGCTGCCATTGGCATGAGGATGTCGTTGCGCGTCACAAGGACGCGAGCGGGCATTGTAGAAAGCACTTTGGACTAAAAAAACGACAGTCCATAAAATTTTAACCGTTCTGGTGATCGGTTTTTGCTTTCTCGCAGACAAGCTTCTCACGAGTTAACAAACTGGAACCATCTATATGTCTAATAGTAATTCAACCGCGTCGAGCTTTCTTTCTTCGCTCGGCGTTAACACACATGGCGGTGACTATCTCGACGCTTACGACAATTCCAGCCTTATCATAGAATCGTTAAATTATATCGGCATCTCCAAGGTAAGGGATGCGTATTCAACATATGGCCAGGCTTCGCCGGTCTTGGACGCCATGGCAGCGGCGGGAATCACATTTGATTTCCGTGTCAGGTCCTGCACGGCGGTGGGCGGCACGGCCGCCCTGACACAATATCTTGCCGACCTGAAGGCCTTCGTGGCAGAGCATCCGGGCTCAGTCGTGTCCATTGAAGGGCTCAATGAAGTCAATCTCGATACAAGTCTCAGCTACAAAGGCCTGACCGGCGCTGCAGCCGGTGCGGTGTTTCAGAAAGATCTCTATCTGGCGATCAAAGCCGATCCGGTTTTGAGCCACATTGGTGTCATCAACCTGTCGGTCGCCAATAACAGTTCCTCGGCCTACGGGACCATCGGCAATATCAGCGATTACGCCGACTTCGCCAATGCGCACGCCTACGCAACGACGACAGGTTCGACAGATTCGCAAATCGAGAAGACGATCGGCCTGGCGAAGCAGGCGTCGTCGGGTGATCCCCTGGTCATCACGGAAACTGGCATTACCACCTACAAAGCTGACAGCTATGTCGGCGCTAGCGAGACGGCTCAAGCGAAAATCATCCTCAACGAGCTTTTCGAGGCCTATGAAGACGGGTCGGTATCGACTTATGTCTACGAACTCTTCGACACACCCTCTTCCGCCGTACGCGGCGAGAAGGAAGCGCATTTCGGCCTCTTCAATGCCGACGGCTCGCCCAAACTTGCCGCCATCGCGCTTCACAATCTGACCACGATCCTGTCTTCCGGGGCGAGTGGCGCAACAGCGACCACCTTCAACTATGCGCTGGCCGGCGCTCCATCGCAAACGCATTCGATGCTGCTGGCGAAGTCTGGCGGGGTCGAAGACCTCGTGGTCTGGGCCGACAAGCAGGTCTGGAACGCCACCACCGACACCGACATTACCAACCCAACTGTCTACGTCACGGTGACGCTCGATCATGTCGAGCCTGTTGTCTATGTCTATGATCCGCTCTCCGGTCTGGCGCCGATTACTGTCTACAGAAATGTCAGTTCCTTCAAGATCCCGGTAAGCGACCATCCGCTGGTCGTGGAATTCGGCGCATCCGGCGCGGTGCAGCAGCAGGCCGAAACGGTTTCCGCAAATCTGACGATGACATCGGCGGAATTCGTCGCGCAGATGGCCGACCTGAAAACCGCGTCCGGCCTGCAATCAATCACGCTCTCCGACACCCACACCCTCGCCGTTTCCTCACTGGAAACGATGAATTACCTGATCGCGCACTATGGCAGCCTGCTCGGCAAGATTTCCGGCGGTTACGATTTCTCCGTCACCTATGGTGATGCCACCTGGACCAAGACGCAGGAATTCAATGCCGCAGGCAGCCTGACTCTTCGCACCGAATATGGCCTGACGAACGGCGTGATCATGAGCAAGGCCGTCTATCATAGCGACGGCTCGATCGAAAACTATGCCTACCACATCACTGGCCAGAGCTACACCTCGACCCACCAGGTCAGAAATGCCGCAGGCAACATTACGCTGATCGAGCGCCTCCATACCGACGGCACCTACGCCTACCGCGAAATAGATGGCACCGACGGCAGCCGGGACATCGCCAACTACAACACTGCCGGCAAGATGGTGACCGACGTCAAGATCGCCAGCGACGGCACCAACACCACCATCTACTACAACACCACGACCGGCTATCCAACGCGCCAGGTGGTCAAGGAAACCGATGGCGACGTGCTGACCACCGTCTATGCGAACGGCATCAAGTCGAGCTATGTCCAGGCCAGCCATCTTGGCTGGACCGAGACAACGACCTACGACACTTCCGGCAGGATGCTGACCGACTACACCGCCTATAGCGACGGCCGCGCGGTCATGAAGACCTACACTGCCGGCGTGCTGATGAAGCAGAACGTTGTCAATGCCGACCACTCGACCGACAACTATATCTACAATATCACCGGCCAGACCTATACCTCGATCCATCAAGGCAACGACGCCAGCGGCAATATCAGGCTGATCGATCGCTTCCACGCCAACGGCACCTACGACTACCACGAAGCGCGCGCCACGGATGGCAGCAAGGTCATCGACAACTATACGAGCAGCGGATCGATCCTCAATCACACGGCGATCGCCAGCAACGGCGCGCGCACTGTCGATTACTATCTTCAGGACGGCACGGGGACCATGCGCGAAGACAGGCTCAGCAGCGGCGGCACCCTGCTGACAAGCGACACGCGCCTGTCCAACGGCACTCACACCATCACTGACTATGCGGACGCGCAAACCCTGAGCGGCGGCACGCTGAACGATACGTTCTATTTCCGCAATATGAAGACTGCGACGCTGAACTATCAGGGCGGCAACGACACGGTCTACAATCTCGACGTGACGACATCGGCACACGGCCACATTGACATCGACTCTGCATTTGCAACGCAGTTCTCCGGCCTGCACATGGCACAGGTCGGGTCGGACGTGGTCATCACCTTCGACAGCCATGACAGCATCACGCTCAAGGCGACGCAGCTCGCCAGCGTCACCGCGGACGATTTCATCTTCGGGTGATCGGCGCGATCGGCGCTGTGCATGGATCTAAATATCTGGCCCGCCCAGCCGGGCGGGCGGAGACGTGGGATCGACGGTGCAGCGCCTTTGGTGACGAGCGCATCAATAATGGCAAGGCGGCACACGCAGCCGAGCAGCACGAAATTCGCCGTTGAATAGATCGGCGAATTCGTCGACGTCCGCCCTCACCGCCCCAGCAGATTCCTCTGCACCGTCAGCAGATGCGCATGCATGGCTGCCCGCGCCGCTTCCGGGTCGCGACGCAGGAGCGCGGCGAGGATCACGCCATGCTCGGTGCAATAGATTTGGCGCCGCTCCTCGGAGAAGGACCGCCGCTTCATCTCGAACCATGGCAACTGGTTGCGCAGGATACGCATGACATTATGGATTTCCTTGAGGAAATCATTGCGTGAGCAGGCGAAGATACGGTTGTGGAACTCGGCATCCCAATGCTCGAAGTCGGGCATGTCAGTGCTGTCACAGGCGGTCTGATGCGCCTCGCGGACGAGGTTGAGTTCACCGGTGCTGGCATTGGTGGCGGCGAACTGGGCTGCCGAGGGTTCGAGCAGCAGCCGGATTTCCATCATGTCGGCAGGGCTTGCGCCCTCCATGCGCGCCACCGCCTGGGCCAATGTGTCCTTCTGCTCCGGCTGCAGGAAAGTGCCGCGGCCGGACTGCTTGGTCACCGTACCATCCTCTTCCAGCAGGCTGACCGCGCGGCGGATGGTGTTGCGCGCCACGCCGAATTCGCTCGCCAGATCCCGCTCCGGCGGCATGCGGCCGAGATCGGCCCATTCGCCCGAGGAAATCCGCTTCCGCAATGCGCCGGCAATGTCTGACGCAACAAGTCTTGGCATGCAGGACGATCCTTATCTGACCCGGAACTGAACCACGTTTACCAACAGTCGCACAGGAATTCCAGTGGTTCATTGTGCGAAATATCGTCACGATTTACGTCGGCAACCGAAAAATCGGTGGATTCCGTAGATACAAGGGCAGACGGAGGACCAAACGCCGAGGTTTGCAGCCGGCGACCGTGAAAACCTCATTTCTCTATAAGCAGCAGAATATTAAAGGATTTCCTTACCAATCACCAGTGATTGCGATGACCTCTGGCATCTCGCATTTCGACACTGACGAACGAGTTCTTCCGGATCGGAGGATATCGGGCAACGCGTTTTTCATCCTGGACCCCTCACAGAATCCGCTTGCGTTGTAAACCAAAGGCCTCTACGCTGGCTCAAAATCAGACCGAATTGGTTCAAAACCGGTTCACTGGAGGAAGCATGAAGATCGCAACTTTCACCCAGGCGGGCGAACGCCGTGTCGGCATCGTCGACCTCGATCGCAATCAGGTCTCGCCCTTCGACCTGACCGTCGACGAGGCGCGTTGCGGCCTGATGGCAATCATCGACCGCGGCGGCAATCTTCCCTCCACCCTATCGCCGGTGCCGCTCAGCCAGGTCGAGATCGAGGCACCTATCCCGCTTCCCCGCCGCAACATTTTCTGTGTCGGCAAAAATTACTACGAGCACGCGCACGAATTCGCCAAGAGCGGCTTCGATTCCAGCGCTGCAGCCGGCGCTGTGCCGAAAGAACCGATCATCTTCTCGAAACTGCCGGAAACGGTGGTTGCCAACCACGCCCGCGTGATCATCGACCCGGCCGTGTCGACGGCGATCGACTATGAGGCGGAACTGGCCGTGATCATCGGCAAGCCCGGCCGCCGCATCGCCAAGGAAAATGTTTTCGACCATATCTGGGGCTATACGATCGTCAATGACGTCACGGCCCGCGACCTGCAGGGCAAATACAGCCAATGGCTGATCGGCAAGTCGCAGGATACGTTCTGCCCGATGGGCCCCTGGGCCGTCAGCAAGGACGAGATCGACATCGTCAATTCCGGTATCCGCAGCTATGTGAACCAGGAACTGCGCCAGGATGCCAAGATCGCCCAGCTGATCTTCGATATCCCGACCCTGGTCTCGACCATTTCACAGGGCATTACGCTGAATGCCGGCGACATTATCGCCACCGGCACGCCGGCCGGTGTCGGCATCGGCTTCAACCCACCAAAGTACCTCAAACCCGGCGATGTCGTGCGCGTCGAGATCGATGGCATCGGTGCGCTGGAAAACCGCTTCGCGGAGGCGGTGTAATGCCGAGCAAGACGGCGGGCGGCATCGTCTTCGACATTGCCGGTGATGGCGAACCGGTCGTGCTGGTGCATGGCCTCGGCGGTTCGTCCAACACCTGGCAGCCGCTGATGACGGCGCTGAGGAATTTTGCTGTCTACCGGCCGGACCTGCCTGGTTCGGGCCGCTCAGCCGTGCCGGTGGAACCGCAGACCATCGCGGCTTTCGCTGAAGCCATTGTCGCCGGTCTGAGAGAATTCGGTGTGCCGAACGCGCATTTCGCCGGCCATTCACTCGGCACTTTGGTCTGCCAGCATATCGCGGTCCATATGCCGCAATGTGTTCGCTCGCTCGCACTGTTCGGCGCGCTGACGGAACCGCCGGATGCCGCCCGCAATGGCCTGATCAGCCGCGCCGCAACGGCCCGCAGCGGCGCCATGGACACGATTGCCGACCAGATCATCGCCGCGACACTGTCCCCCGCCACTCATTCCGACAAGCCGGCGGCCGTGGCTTTTGTGCGCGAAAGCGTCATGCGCCAGCCTCCCGAGGGCTATGCCAAGAGCTGCGAGGCGCTTTCGAAGGCGCAAGCCTTGCCCGCCGAGCGCATCCTCAGCCCGGTTCTGCTGGTGGCCGGCGACACCGACCCCGTCGCCCCACCGAGCATGGCGACGGCACTCAAGGATAAAATGCCGAATGCGAAAATGGTGCTGCTCGAACGCAGCGGCCATTGGCTAACCATAGAAAAGGCCGAGGAAAGCAGCCGGCTGATTGCAGACTTCCTACAAAAGCATAGACTAAATTGAGGAGCCGAGGCGACCGGGGAGGACCGGTCCGATCGGCGGGAGGAAAATATGGCAATAGACTCAACTTCGTGGAGCGGCTCCGCGTCTTCAGGCACGCTGTTCACCAATGTCCGCATTTTCGACGGCACCGGCGAATATCCTTATACCGGTGAAGTCCTGATCCAGGGCAATCGCATCAAGCAGATCACCAAGGGCTCGTCCCGCTTCAGCACCGGCCAGACCTCCTATGGCTCGGGCGTCACCGTTATCGACGGCATGGGCGCCACGCTGATGCCGGGCCTGATCGACGCGCATCTGCACCTCTCCTGGAACAATGCCCCCGGCATCGACCCGATCCAGATGATGGAGGTCGAGGAGCACATGCTGGTGACCATGGAAATGGCCAAGCTGGTGCTCGACGCCGGCTTCACCGGCGGCCGTGGTGCCGCTGCCGCCAAGCCGCGGCTCGACGTCGTCTGCAAGCGCTTCATCAACGAAGGCCGCTTCCCCGGACCGCGCTATCTCGCCGCCGGTCCCGAAATCACCACGGTCGGAGGCTTGGGCGACTCCGCCCCGTCGCATATCCCGCATGAGGGCCTCAATCTCGGCATCGTTGTTTCCGGCCCGGAAGAGGTCCGCCGCACCGTTCGCACGCTGATCAAATATGGCGTCGACTCGATCAAGCTCAATCTTTCGGGCGAAGAAATCACCGGCATGGGCGCCGAGGAAACGCCGATGTCGGAAGAGGAAGTGGCGATGGCCGTTTCCGAGGCCCGCTGCCGCAACAAGGTGGTCTCGGCACATGCCCGCTCCTCCGGTTCGGTCAAGCAATGCATCCGCCACGGCGTCGACAATATCTATCACGCCTCCTTCGCCGACAGCGAAGCGCTCGACATGCTCGAAGCGGCCAAGGACAAGCATTTCGTCGCTCCGGGCATCGCCTGGCTGATCAACACCGCCCGCTATGCCGAGCCCTGGGGCATCAAGCCAGGCTCGCGCATTGCCGATCTCTACGAGCGCGAGCTCGAAATGTGCGTCGACACGATGAAGAAGATGCATCGCCGCGGCATCCGCATCTGCATCGGCGGCGACTACGGCTTTGCCTGGACGCCGCAGGGCACCAACGCGAAGGACATCCAGACCTTTGTCGAAATGCTCGGCTTTTCGCCGATGGAGGCACTGCTGGCAGCAACCAAATATGGCGGCCAGATCATGCGCATGGGCGATGAGTTGGGCCAGGTCAAGGAAGGCTATCTCGCCGACCTGATCCTGGTCGATGGCGATCCGCTCGCCGATGTCCGCATCCTGCAGGACCATAAACGACTGCTGGCGATCATGGCCAATGGCAAGTTCCACAAGGCGCCGCAGATGAACGAACAACGCCGGCGGCTGACCGCATGACCACGCCAGTTCAGCCAGCAGGTTCGACCGATCTGACGACCGCGCCGGTCAGCGCGCGGTCGCTGAGGATCGTCGTCTATCTGCTGATTGCGGCTTTGCTTGCCTGGCTAATTTTCGGCATCTGGCCGGCATGGCTGAATGGCATCCTGATCTCCAAGAAGGCCTTCGTCAGTGCGCTCCTCAATGGCTTGACGCTCGCCGGCCTCTACTTCCTCGTCGCCAGCGGCTTCACGCTAGTCTTCGGCCTGATGCGCAATGTCAACCTCGCCCATGGCTCGCTCTACCTGCTCGGCGCCTATATCGGCTATGAAGTCGCCGACCGCACCGGCTATTGGCTGCTCGGCGTCGCCGGCGGTTTCCTGGCGCTTGCCGTCATCGGCGTGCTGATGCAGGTCTTCGTCTTCCGCCGGCTGGAGGGTGACGATCTTCGCCAGACGCTGGTGACCATAGGCATTTCCATCGTCGCCGCCGACCTGATGCAGGCCGTCTGGGGCGGCACGACCTATCAGTTCCAGCTGCCCGACTGGCTGGGTGGCGCAATAAAACTGCCGATCGTCACCGCGCTCAAATCCAACGGCACAGCAGTCTTCCTCTCCTACCCGCTCTACCGCATGCTGGTTCTGGTCGCGGCCGTCGCCATCGGCATATTGCTGTGGCTGATGCTCAATCGCACCCGTGTCGGCATGATGATCCGCGCCGGCGTCGATGACCGCGCCATGCTTTCCGCTTCCGGCGTCAATGTCCACGTCGTCTTCGCCATCGTCTTCGCGCTCGGTGCCGGGCTGGCGGGCTTTGCCGGCGTCGTCGGCGGCTCGGTACTCTCCGTCGCCCCAGGCGAGGACGTGCGCTACCTGCTCGCTTCGCTCGTCGTCGTCATCGTCGGCGGCATGGGTTCGATCACCGGTGCTGCGATCGGCGCGCTGCTGATCGGCCTCGCTGAGCAGATCGGGCTTGTCTATTTTCCCACCTACGGCGTCGTGCTGACTTTCGTCATCATGGTGGTCACGCTCGCCATCCGGCCGCAGGGCATTATGGGGAAGGCGCGATGACCGATCGTTTTCTGGACCAGCGCGACGCCCAGCAGCCGATCTGGCTCGATCGCATAGGTATCGGCCATATCCTGCTCGCGGTCGCGGTGCTGGTGTATCCTGCCGTGGCCTCGGACTTCTTCCTCACCCAGATCGGCGCCTTCTCGCTGATCTATGGTCTGATGGCCCTGTCGCTGATGATGCTGGCCGGCTATGGCGGCATGATCAGCCTCGCCCAGGTCACGGTCGCCGGCATCGCCTGCTATACCGTGGCCGTGTTCGGCGCCAACAATACCGGCGTGCTCGGCTTCGGCTGGCCCTGGTGGATCGTGGCGCCGATCGCCGTGCTGTTTTCCGCAATCGTCTCGGCGCTGATCGGCTGGATCTCGGTGCGTACCACCGGCATCTACACGATCATGATCACGCTGGCGATCGCCACGGCCATGTTCTACTTCGCCCAGCAGAACTATTCGATCTTCAACGGCCATTCCGGCTTTTCCGGCATCAAGGCGCCAAACTTCTGGGGCGTCTACTGGCGCGATCCCACGCCCTTCTACTATCTCTGCCTGGGCGTGGCTGCACTCGCCTACATCGCCGTGCTTTACGGTCGCAGCAGCACGTTCGGGCTGACGCTGCAGGCAACGCGCGACAACCCGCGCCGCATGCGCGCCATCGGCTACGACGTAACGGCCCACAAAGTGTTCGCCTGGTTCCTGGCGGGCATCATTGCCGGTCTTGGCGGCGTCTTGCTGGTCTGGTTCAACGGCCGCATCTCGCCCGGCACGATCGACGTCGGTGCCGCAATCGACGTGCTGATCATTGCCGTCATCGGCGGCATCCGCCATCCGATCGGCCCATTCATCGGCGCCGTCGTCGTCACGCTGCTGCAGACATTCGCGATCGACATCGTCGGCGCGGAACGTTTCAACACACTGATCGGACTTGTCTTTCTATTGATCGTCTTCGTCTCGCCTGACGGCATTCTGGGGCTGTGGAGGAAATTCGGCCCCCGGATGACGCAGGAATCTCTCCGATCCGGTCACTAGCCGGACGGCTAAGCGTATCCGAATGAAACCAAGGGAGGAAATAATGCGGATATACAGGCGTACACTTCTGGCAATGGCGGTCGCGACCGGCCTCGTAGCACCAGGTCTCGCATTCGCCGAGGACACGATCAAGATCGGCCTTCTGGCCACGTTCGAAGGCCCCTTTACCGTGCTCGGCGAAGACGGCGAACGCGGCGCAATGACGGCGATCGAAGAATTCAAGGGCATGGTCGCCGGCAAGAAGATCGAGATCATCAAGGGCTCGTCCGACGCCTCGCCGGATAGTGCGGCGCGTGCGATCCGCAAGCTGGTCGAGCAGGACGGCGTCAAGGTCGTCATCGGCCCGCTCTCGGGCGACGAAGGCCTGGCCGTCAAGGAATATGCCAAGACCAAGCCGGACGTGACCTTCATCAACGGCACGTCGGCGGCCCAGGATACGACGCTGCGCGACCCGGCCCCCAACTTCTTCCGGTTCTCGACCGATGGCGCGCAATGGATGGCCGGTCTCGGCACCTATGCCTTCAACGACAAGCACTACAAGAAGGTCGCCACCGTGGCGGAAGACTATTCCTTCCCCTACACGCAGGTGTTCGGCTTCATGGCCGAGTTCTGCAAGGCCGGCGGCCATGTGCCGTCAAAATCCTGGGTGCCGATCGGCAATAAGGACTTTTCGTCTGTCATCGCCGCTATTCCTGAGGATGTCGATGCCATCTATGTCGCGCTCGGCGGCGCCGATGCGGTCAACTTCCTGACCCAGTACCAGCAGGCCGGCGGCACCGCGCCGCTGATCGGCGGCTCGATCACCGTCGACCAGACCGTGCTCACCTCCAAGGGCAAGCTGCGTGACGTGCTGGTCGGCACACCGTCTGCCGGCCCAACGGCCGACACCAACGACGCGCAGTCCTGGAAGGATTTCTCCGCTGCCTATAAGAAGCAGCCGGGCGCCTTCCCGTCCCCGTCGCTCTTCGCGCATGGTTATTACATCAACATGAAGGCAGCCCTGCTGGCGCTCGACAAGGTCGGCGGTGATGTCTCGGATGGCGGCAAAAAGCTGCGTGATGCGCTCTCCGGCCTCTCCTTCGACACGCCGACCGGCAAGGTCTCGCTCGACAAGAACCGTCAGGCGATCGCCGACATCTTCCTGACGGAAGTGAGCGCTGCACCGGATGGCACGCTGCTCAACAAGCTCGTCAAGGTCGTGCCGCAGGTCAACCAGACGCTCGGCATTCCCGAAAAGGATTTCCTGGCACTCGGCACCGTTGGCCGCGACAATCCAAGCTGCCCGTGATCTGCATTTAAGGATGCCGCCAGTGGTCGAAAGCAATGCTGTACCGCGTTTGCAGGATACCGGCGCCCATGCGCTGGAACTCAGCGACATCGCGCGTCATTTCGGGGCGCTGGTGGCCCTTTCGGGCATAAACATGAGGATCGCGGCCGGCGAACGGCGYGCGATCCTAGGCTCCAATGGCGCCGGCAAGACCACGCTGTTCAACGCCATCACCGGCGATTTCCTGCCGACGAAAGGCTCGATCCGC
This sequence comes from Rhizobium sp. P2_G9, assembly GCF_056403475.1. Classification (NCBI taxonomy): domain Bacteria; kingdom Pseudomonadati; phylum Pseudomonadota; class Alphaproteobacteria; order Hyphomicrobiales; family Rhizobiaceae; genus Rhizobium; species Rhizobium sp. P2_G9. Next base: position 37,365 of record NZ_JBFUFK010000017.1, read on the forward strand.
TTCTTCGGCGAGGACATCACCGATCTGCCGCCGCATGAGCGCATCCGGCGAGGCCTGCGTCGCACCTACCAGATCTCGCAGCTCTTCGGCGGGCTGACCGTGCTGGAAAACATCTTTCTCTCCTGCCGCGGCGTGTCGCGCAAACGTTTTTCGCTGGTCCGGCCTGATGACCGCGACGTCAACATGGCGCAGGCGATCTCCATCCTGCATGCCGTCCACCTCGAAGCCTTGCGTGACACCAGGGTCGCCGAACTCAGCCACGGCCAGCAGCGCCAGCTCGAAATCGCCATGGCGCTCGCCGGCGCGCCACGCTTCATCCTGTTCGACGAGCCCGCCGCCGGCCTCTCGCCAACCGAACGCCGCGACCTGATCGCCCTCCTCAACGCGCTGCCAAAGCATATCGGCTATATCATCATCGAGCACGATCTCGACGTGGCGCTGCGCGTCTCGGACTATGTGTCGATGATGCACAATGGCAAGCTCTTCAAGGAAGGCACGCCGAGCCAGATCGAAAGCGACCCGGAAGTGCAGGAAATCTACCTCGGAGGCAAGCATGGCTGACCGTAGAGAACGCAGCGCCAAGCCGGTCCTGAAAGTCGACGACCTGCAAGTCTACTATGGCGAAAGCCACGCTTTGCAGGGCGTGTCGCTGACGCTGGATGTCGGCGTGCTCTCCGTCGTCGGCCGCAACGGCATGGGCAAGACCACCCTCTGCAACACGATCACCGGGCTGAAACGCGCGCGCGGCGGCTCGATCCGCTTCAACGGCCGCGAGATATCCGGCCTCGAACCACACGAAATCCACCGCCTCGGCATCGCCTATGTGCCCCAGGGTCGCCGAACCTGGGCAAGCCTGACTGTCGATGAACACCTGCGCCTGATCGCCGGCAATCGGCGCGATGCGTCCTGGACGGTCGAGCGCATCTACCAGACCTTTCCGCGCCTTGCCGAACGCCGCTCGAATGGCGGCTCGCAACTCTCCGGCGGCGAGCAGCAGATGCTGGCGATCTCGCGCGGCCTGCTCTCCGACCCCAAACTCCTGGTCATGGACGAACCAACCGAGGGCCTAGCGCCGGTGATCGTCCAGCAGGTCGAGCGCATGCTGGTGACGCTCGCCGAAGAAGGCGAGATGAGCATTCTCGTCATCGAGCAGAATATCGGCGTCGCCACCGCCGTCGCCGACAAGGTGGCGATCATGGTCAACGGCCGCATCAACCGGCTGATGGACGCACAAGCACTGGCGGGTGACCGCGAACTGCAGCAACGCCTGCTCGGCGTCGGCCGCCATGCCGAGGAAGAGCCCGCTCCGGCCGAGATCAAGCAGGCCGAGGAACAACTGACGCGGGTCTACGCCGTCTCGCGCGGCAATGGCGAAACCGCCGAGCCGGTGGACGGCGTCTATCGGCCGGTCACCGCCCTGCCCAACCGCTGGAACCTGCCCGCGACATCGCTCAGGCAGGAGATCATCGCCGAGACCAAACCGCAGTCCGACGACAACCACATCTTCCAGATACCGTTCAGCGAACGCCTCGGCCGCACCATCCTGGTCGCCGGTACCTTCGACACCAAGGGCCGCGAACTGCGCTACATCGTCGAGCGGCTTCGCGCCCTCGGCATGCACACCCGCACCGTCGACCTCTCGACCTCCAGCAAACCGTCGATCGCCGAAGTCAGCGCATTGCAGGTCGCAAGCATGCATCCGCAGGGCATATCGGCTGTCTTTTCCAACGACCGCGGCCAGTCGGTGACCGCCATGGCAGATGCGTTTGCCCGCTGGATCTCCCGCGAACCCGGCATCGGCGGCGTCATTTCCGCCGGCGGTTCAGGCGGTACGGTGCTGGCAACCGCAGGCATGCGGGCGCTGCCGGTCGGCATCCCCAAGATCATGGTTTCGACAGTCACGTCAGGCGAGATCAGCCGCTATGTCGGCGCTGCCGATATCATGATGTTCAACTCCGTCGCCGATGTGCAGGGCCTAAATTCGATCACCGAACAGGTGCTCGGCAATGCCGCCCACGCCATGGCCGGCATGGTGGCACAGCTTCCCACGGCGGAGGCCTGGGAAGCCAAGCGCAAGATGGCTCGGCCGGCCATTGGCATCACCATGTTCGGCGTCACCACGCCCTGCGTCCAGGCCGTGACCAAGAATCTCGATGGCGAATATGACTGCCTGGTGTTCCACGCCACCGGCACCGGTGGCCGGGCGATGGAGAAACTGGGCGACTCCCGCCTGCTCGCCGGCTTCCTCGACATCACCACGACCGAAGTGGCCGACATGCTGGTCGGCGGTGTCTTCGCCGCCGACAAGGATCGGTTCGGCGCCCCGATCCGCACCGGCCTGCCTTATATCGGCTCCGTCGGCGCGCTCGACATGGTCAATTTCGGCCCGCGCGACACCGTGCCGGACAAGTTCAAGAGCCGCAAATTCGTCATCCACAATCCCACCGTCACCCTGATGCGCACCACCCGCGACGAAAGCCGCGCCATGGGCGAATGGATCGGTTCGCGCCTCAACGAGATGAACGGCTCGGTCCGTTTCCTGCTGCCCGAAGGCGGCGTCTCGATGCTCGATGCCGCGGGTGGCCAGTTCTGGGACCCCGAAGCCGACAATGCCCTCTTCGAAGCCATCGAGCGGACGGTCCACACCAGTCCGCAGCGCCAAGTCGAGCGCGTCCGCGCCAATATCAACGACGAAGCCTTCGTCACCCGCCTCGTCGACAGCTTCCATTCCATCATGCCGAAAGCTCTGAGGAGAGCCTGATGCCCCGTTTCGAACGCAAAGCCCTGCTCGAAAAATTCCAGGAGATGAAAGCGCGACGCATTCCCATCGTCGGCGGCGGCGCCGGCACGGGCCTGTCGGCCAAATGCGAGGAAAATGGCGGTATCGACCTGATCGTCATCTACAATTCCGGCCGCTACCGCATGGCCGGCCGCGGTTCGCTCTCCGGCCTGCTCGCCTATGGCAATGCCAACGAGATCGTCATGGACATGGCCCGCGAAATCCTGCCGGTGGTGAAGCACACGCCGGTGCTGGCCGGCGTCAACGGCACCGATCCGTTCTGTAATTTCGACAAGTTCCTCGACGACGTGAAGGCCGAGGGCTTTTCCGGCATCCAGAATTTCCCGACCGTCGGCCTGATCGACGGCACCTTCCGCAAGAATCTCGAAGAGACCGGCATGTCCTACGGCCTCGAAGTCGATCTCGTGCGCATGGCGCGGGGCAAGGACATGCTGACCACGCCCTATGTCTTCAACGCCGATGAAGCCCGAGCCATGGCCCGGGCCGGTGCCGACATCATTGTCTGCCATTTCGGCCTGACCACCGGCGGTTCGATCGGCGCAGAGACGGCGCTGAAACTCCAGGATTGCCCGGCGCTCGCCGACGAGTGGTCGGAAGCAGCACTCAGTGTCAACAAGGATGCCATCATCCTCGTCCATGGCGGCCCGGTATCGGAGCCGGAGGACGCTGAGTTCATCCTGAAGAACACCAGCAATTGCCACGGTTTCTATGGCGCCTCCTCGATGGAGCGCCTGCCGACCGAACGGGCGCTGACCGAACAAACGAAAAAATTCAAGTCGGTCGCCTTCGGCTGACCGCGCATATGGGGGAGAACGGATATGGCCGCTGAGACTTTTGGCAATATCATACTGGCGATCATCATTATCGCCGTCATCATCGTGATCGCGGTCTATATCCTGCGCTGGCTCTACCGGCGCTCGACCAAGGAGGTCGCCTTCGTCCGCACCGGTTTCCTCGGCGAAAAGGTGGTGATCAATGGCGGCGCCTTCGTCATCCCGGTGCTGCACGAGATCACCCCGGTCAACATGAATGTCATGCGCATCGAGGTGCGCCGGCAGGACGGCAATGCGCTGATCACCAAGAACCGCATGCGCGTCGACATCATCGCCGAATTCTTCGTCCGCGTCGGCGCCAGCAAGGAGCTGGTCGCCTCCGCAGCCCAGACGCTCGGCCGCCGCGCCATGCAGGTCGACGGCATCCGCGAACTGCTGGAAGGCAAGTTCGCCGGCGCCATGCGCACGATCGCCGCGCAGATGACGCTGGAAGAGATGCACGAGAAGCGAGGCGACTATGCGTCGAAGGTCAGGGCGCTGGCCTCCGAAGCCCTGCTCTCCAACGGCCTTGAACTCGAAAGCGTAGCCCTTGTCGATCTCGACCAGACCAGCCTCGAATATTTCGATCCGTCCAACGCCTTCGACGCCGAGGGCCTGACACAGCTCACCGAGAGCATTGAAACCCGCCGCCGCATGCGCAACGAAATTGAGCAGCGCACGCTGGTCGACATCCGCAACCAGAATCTCGACACCCAGCGCAAGGTGCTCGAAATCGACCGCGAAACCGAATATGCCCGCCTGGAGCAAGAGCGCGAAGTCGAAATCCGCAGGGCAGCCCAGCGTGCCGACCTTGTTCGCGAGCGCGCCGTGCGCGACCAGGAGGCAGAGCAAGCGCAACTGACGTCGCGCGAGGCAATCGAGAAGGCTCGCCTCTCCCAGGAGCGCTCCATCACCGAAGAGCGTATCCGCACCGAGGAAGACACCCAACGCCGAGAGATCGCCCGCCGGCGGTCGCTCGATGAAGCGCAATTGCAAGCCCGCGAACTGACCGAGCGCGAGCAGATCGCCCTTGAACTGGAGCTTGAAAAGGCCCGCATCGAGCGTCAACGCGAGCAGAATGAACTGGAAATACAGGCCCGCCAGACGCTGGAGCTGGTCGAGCTTGAGCGTCAGATTGCCCTCGCCAACAAGGCGCTGGAAGTTACCGCCGCCGACGTCGTCAAGCAGAAGGCCGAGATTGCGGCCAGTCAGGAAACGGAATCCGACAAGATCGCCCAGACCCGTGCGCTCGACGAACTTCGCCTTGGTCGCGAACGCCAGCTCGACGCGCTGCAGATCGGCAAGCAGCAGGCTTTCGAAGCCGCCGAAATCGTTGCTCACGAAGAGGTCGAGCGTGCTCGCATCACCTCCGAACGTGAAGTGGAAGAGGCGCGGCTGATCAAGGACCGCGATCTGCAGCACCTCGCTGTTGAGCAGGACCTGCGCGTCGAAAAGGCCCGCATCGAGCGCGAACGCGCCCAGAGCGAGGCCTCGATCCAGGCGAAAAAGACGCTGGAACTGGTCGAACTGGAGCGGCAGATCGCGCTGGCCAGGAAGGCGCTGGAAGTCACCGCCGCCGAGGTCAGCAAGGAAAAGGCCGAGATCGCCGCCAGCCAGGAAACTGAAACCGACAAAATCGCCCAGAACCGCGCGCTCGACCAGCTGCGGCTGGAGCGCGAACGGCATCTCGATGCATTGCAGATCGCCAAGCAACAGGCCTTCGAGGAAGCCGAAATCGCCGCCCGCGAAGAGATCGAACGCGCTCGCATCACCTCCGAACGCGGCATAGACGAGGCCCGCCTGATCAAGGATCGCGATCTCAGGCACCTGACAGTCGAGCAGGACCTGCGCATCGAAGCGGCGGAGATACAGAAGGCCGTAGAACTCGCCAAGCGGACACAGGAGCGTTCGTCGGCCATCGCTGCTGCGGAAGCCGTCCGCGCCAAGGCTATCCAGGCGGAGGAGCAGGCCTTCACCGCCCGTGAGCGCGAAATTGCCGAGCGCCGCTCAGTCACCGAGATCATCGCTGCCAAGCGTGAAGCCGAGCGCGAGGCAATCCGCCTCACCGCCGCGGCCGAAACCGAGATGAAGGCGGCGAAAAGCCATGCCGAGGCGCTGAAAATCCAGGCTGAGGCCAGAGCGGAAGCCGACAAGATCGCCGCACTCGCCGCCGCCGCCCGCTACGAGGTCGATGCCGCAGGCAACCGTCAGCTCAACGAGGCGGAGAACATGCTCTCGGACGGCGCCCGCGCTAGCCGCACCCGCGCCCGCATCCTCGACAAGCTCGAAGGCATCATCCGCGAGAGCGTCAAGCCGATGGAGAAGATCGAGGGCATCAAGATCCTGCATGTCGACGGCTTCAACGGCAATGGCGGCACCGGCCAGCGCAATGTCACCGACGAGGTGATCGACTCCGCCCTGCGCTACCGCGTCCAGGCGCCGATGATCGACAACCTGATGAAGGATGTCGGCATCGAAGGCGGCTCGCTCGGTCGCATGACCGACGTTCTGCGCGACGCCAAGGATATTGCCAGCCTCACCAAATCGAAATCGCCTGGAAAGGGCGACAAGCCCTGGGACAAACAACAGTCCTCGTCCGACCGCGACGACGATCGTGACCGGTAAGTTTTGATGACCCAGGTCTACGTCTCCTCCGTCATCAACGCGCCCGCGCCCGACATCTGGCGTCTCGTCCGCAACTTCAACGGCCTACCCGACTGGACGCCCTTCGTCGCCGACAGTCGCATCGAGCAGAACCTGCCGGCCGACCAGGTCGGCTGCATCAGGAATTTTACCCTCAAGACCGGCAGCCGCATCCGCGAGCGTCTGCTGGCGCTGTCGGACTACGACCTCTCCTGCACCTATTCGATTCTCGAAAGCGATATGGGCGTGGAGAATTATATCTCCACCCTGTCGCTGACGCCGGTGACGGACGGCAACCTCACCTTCGCCGAATGGACAGCGGATTTCGACTGCGCCGAGGAACGCGAACAGGCGTTGATCCAGCAGATCGGCCGAGAGGTGTTTCAGGCTGCGTTCGATAATCTCAAGCAGCGGTTTCGGTGAGCCGCATGGTCACACTTTGCGGCGCTGCGGACGTTGGCAATTTTCGTTTGATGCCGCCGCTTACCCCCCTCTGCCCTGCCGGGCATCTCCCCCTCAAGGGGGGAGATTGGATGGGGCAACGCTTCGGCTCAAATGCTCCATCGCCCAGTGTGCAACGATCGCGTTGCGCGAGGCTGCGCCTCTTGCCAATCTCCCCCCTTGAGGGGGAGATGCCCGGCAGGGCAGAGGGGGGTGCGCGACGGAACGACCGGCCAGAAACAGCGCCACCCGCCCTCGGAACGCCCTGACCATGGTCAAAATCCGCCAAAGCGCAATCATCGACGCCCCCATCGACTTGGTCTGGGACATCTTGCGTGATTTCAACGGCCACGACCGCTGGCACCCTGCCGTAGCCGCCAGCCATATCGAAGGCAACGAACCCTCGACCCGCATCGGCGCCATCAGGAGTTTCCGGCTCCGGGACGGCTCAATGCTGCGCGAGCAACTTCTCTCGCTGTCGGACAAGGACCACAGCTTCCGCTACTGCCTGCTCGAAGCCCCCATTCCGCTGATGAATTATGTCGCCGAAGTCCGGCTCAAGCCGGTGACCGACGGCAACGCCACCTTCTGGGAATGGGCGAGCAGTTTCGACCCACCGCTTCGCCGCCGTGACGAACTCGTACGGCTGGTGACGCGCGAGATCTACCAGGCGGGCTTTGCCGCAATCCGGCAAATGCTGAGCCGGCGCTGGACAAGCAATGCCCCGAGGTCAGCGGGGTACGAGCCTGATGGAATAAGGTCACTGCCCACGCCGCTAGCGCTTGAGAACGCCACGCCAGCACCACCGGCCTCGCCCCTCGCGACCCCGCAATTCGCTTCTCATGCGATCGCCGGCAACGACACGACCCGCGCCATTGTCGTCGACCAATATGGCGGACCGGACGTGCTGCAAATGCGCGACATCGCCCTGCCGCCGCTCCGTCCAGACGAGGTCAGCATCCGCCACACCGCCATAGGCGTCAACTATATCGACGTCTATTGCCGCACCGGCTTCTTTACCCTGCTCACCCCACCGGGCACGCCCGGCATGGAGGCAGCCGGCGTGGTCGAAGCGGTCGGCCGCGACGTCGCCGATCTCGATGTCGGCGACAGGATTGCTTATGCCTGCCCTCCGGTCGGCGCCTATAGCGAGCGGCGCAATATCAATGCCGATCTGCTGCTCCGGCTCTCGAACGACATTTCCGACGAGACCGCGGCCGCAGGCTTGTTGAAGGGAATCACAGCCAGTTTCCTCTTGCAGGAGATCGGCCGGGTCGAACCTGGAATGACCGTCCTCATCCATGCGGCGGCCGGTGGCGTCGGGCAATTGCTGGTCCAATGGGCCCGGCATCTCGGGGCCACCGTCATCGCCACGACGTCGAGCGAGGACAAGGCGCGGCTGGTGCGGTCGCTCGGCGCCCATCATGTCATCAATTACAGCCACACGAACTTCAGCGACGCCGTGATGGATCTCACCCGCGGCCAAGGCGCCGACATCGTCTATGATGCGGTCGGCCGCGACACGCTGGCCGGATCGATCGCGGCGCTCGCGATTCGTGGCCATCTCGTCAGTTTCGGCCAGGCCTCCGGGCCGATCGGCGAATCGGACATCGACAAATTCGCTGCAAAATCGATCACCTTTTCGCGACCGAATTACGGGCACTATTCCGACACGCCGGAAAAGCTCGGCAAGCATGTCCGTTCGTTTTTTCAAGTGTTGCGCCAGGGCACCGTGCAAATCGCGGAGCCGACACGCTTTCGGCTAGGTCAAGCCGCCGATGCGCACCGGCATATCGAGTCTCGCCAGTCCACCGGCTCGACGATTCTGTTGCCTTAACGACACATAGACAGTCTGCTTTCTTTTAGCCACGAAAAGCACTAAGTTCAGTCGCAACAAAATCGTCGTGAAGGCGGAACCCGGCACGGCATTCCCGAATTCTTATGCGGAAGTGCGTCCCATCCCGGCCGCAATGCGTCAGGATATTGAATTGTCAGAGTATAGTTTGAAGAGAAGAGTCTTCCTTCTGGGTGCTGGCAGCACCGCACTCGCATCATTGGCAGGCTGCTCGACAGAGGGCCAGACAGTCGTCTACCAGGACCGGCCGGTCGCCAAGAAAACCGAAGAAACGGCAACCTATGCCGACAACTCGGAAGCGGCCGTCCTCTACGGTCCCAAGCCGGACGAGGAATTCCCGCTTCCCGCCATTCCCTATCAGAAGATCAATCCGCGTTTCTATCGGCAGATGGTCGACAACACCACTGGCCAGCCGCCGGGCACGCTGGTCGTCGATACGGGCAACCACTTCCTCTATTATACCTACGCCAACGGCAAGGCGATGCGCTATGGCGTCGGGTTGGGACGTCAGGGTTTCCTCTGGGCCGGTCGCGGCGTGATCCAGTACAAGCGCAAATGGCCGCGCTGGGTGCCGCCGGACGAAATGATCGCCCGCCAGCCCGAGCTCGAACCCTATTCCGGCGACAACGGCGGCATGCCCGGCGGTCTCGACAATCCGCTCGGTGCGCGCGCGCTCTACATCTTCTCGCACAACGAGGACACGCAATATCGCCTGCATGGTTCGCCCGAATGGTGGACGATCGGCAAGAACGTCTCCTCGGGCTGCGTGCGGATGATCAACCAGGACGTGGTCGACCTGTTTGACCGTGTGCCGGCGAAAACGCCGGTCCTCGTCACCAATCTCGACAATCCGTCTGCCGATGTCGCAGCCCTTCAGCCCGCCCAGGCAGCCGAACAGGCCGAGCGAGACCCGATCCGGCGCCCGCGCCGCGGCGATGACCTCGGTCAGGACCAGGATCCGAACGACGACCAGTTGCTGGGTCCCGCCGATAACGATGACGACAGCGACGTCAGCGGATGGTAACCGCGGCTCCCCAGAGCCCGAGCGCAAACACCGTGTGAGCGATCAGGCCGAGCACCCGCACCTTCCACGGGTTGGGCGTCTTCGACGCCGCCCAGCCGATGCCAAGGCCGGGCTGCAACAGGAACCAGCCGCCGGCGATCGTGACAATGCCCCAGATCCAGGCCGGAATAAAGGTCGGCGCCACGAACCATGCGTGGCCGACAATCAGCGCGAAGATCACGCCGTAAAGTAGTCCGACGACATAGTGGAACACCCAGCCGAGCGCCAGTTCATGCTCATAGGGCGCGGCCTTGGCGATGCTGTCGTGGAACACCTTGCCGTATTGCAGGTGCCAGCACCAGCGTCCCGGCGGCGCCCAGTTCGGTGCGCCTTGATTGAACGCTTTCCACAGAATGACCGCCCAGATGTCCATGAGTGCAGTCGCCGCGACACCGATCACGGCCCCGCGCCAGATGAGATCAAACATTGCAAATCCAATGAGATGACAGGAGAAATTGACTCCGTTTGGTAAATCACTTCAAGCCCATCGATGCAATGGGCTGGCAAGTTTTGCTTATGAAATTGCCGATAGCGCAGACCTCATCGATCCGATCACCCTTCAGACGGAAGCGGCGATCATCCTACTCCTTCGGCATCGGCCATGTATCCGACAGCCGGTAGCCGCCGGGGAACGGATCGGACGGATCGAGCATCAATTGCGTCGTGCCTGTCACCCAGGCGCGGCCGGAAATGATCGGCACGATGCCCGGCCTGCCGCCGACCACGGCATCCGAATCGATCATGCAATGGAATTCACTTCCCAGCACCGATTTACCGACAAAACGGTCGCCGACCTTCATCCGGCCCTTGGCATGCAGCACGGCCATGCGCGCCGAGCAGCCGGTTCCGGTCGGCGACCTGTCGACCTTGCCGGGCCGGATCGCCACGGCGTTCAGGCCGGTCATCACACCATTCTCGACGGTGACCGGCGCGGTCACCTGGCAGAAGGAAATATGCTTCCACTCTTTTTCCGGATGCACGAAGCCCAGTTGCTCATTCGCCGCCTTGGTAATGCGGATACCCGTTTCGGCAATGTCGCGCGCCTCATCCGGCTTCAGCGCAAAGCCCAGTGTCTTGGCATCGACGAGCACGAAGCTGTCGCCGCCATAGGCCGTATCCACTGTCAAGGTGCCGATGCCCTCGACTTCGATCGTTGCATCCAGCTTGTCGGCGAAAGACGGCACATTCTTGACGCTGATCCGCTCTGCCTTGCCATTCCTGCAGGTGGCAACGACTTCGATCAGCCCGCCCGGCGGCTCGAGGATCATCCGCGTCTCCGGCTCCTTCATCGGGATGATGCCGGTGTCGAGCAGCACGGTGGCCACGCAGATCGAGTTCGAACCGGACATCGGCGGCGTGTCGGCCGGCTCCATGATGATCCAGCCCATATCGGCCCCCGGGCTCTTCGGCGGCACCAGCAGGTTCACATGCCGGAAGACACCGCCGCGCGGCTCGTTGAGGACGAAGTTGCGCAAAGTCTCGTCGCGGGCGATGAAACGCGACTGCTCCCAGATCGTATCGCCCGGCGGCGGCGCGACACCGCCGACAATGACATCGCCGACCTCGCCTTCCGCATGGCAACCGACAATGTGGATGACTTTGGACGATCGCATGGAGGCCTCCCCTTTACCTGCCGAAAAAACATTGTCCGCCTCTTGCTGATGCGTCTCGAAGACTTGCAGCCAGAGGAAATTTCGTACTATCCAATCTAATATATCAGCGATCGCGACCGCGGCGTGAAGAGCCTTTTTGCCGAAAGGCCACTTTCTGATCGCTAAGCCCAGCGCTGCAAATGGAGGAATTTCCTTGGCCGACGACACAGTCCATCTCACCCTGGCCGAGGCCGATGACCTCAGCTACCGCATCCTGATCGGTGCGGGATTGAGCGAGGCGCATGCGCGCGCCATTACCGATGTCGTCGTCGCCGGCCAGCGAGACGAGTGCCATTCGCACGGCCTTTACCGCGTGCTTTCGGTGATGAAGACGATGGAGGCCGGCAAGGTCGACCCCAAGGCCGAGCCGGTGCTGACGGACACCGCACCCGGCATCGTCCGTGTCGATGCGAGATATGGCTTTTCGCTGCTGGCCTTCGAAAAGGGCTTGCCGGTGCTGGTCGAGAAAGCGAAGAAAGTCGGCCTGGCGGCACTCGCCATCAACAACTGCTTTCATTTCTCCGCTCTCTGGCCTGAGGTAGAGCGGGTCGGGGCAGCCGGCCTCGCAGCACTGGCGCTGACGCCCAGCCACGCCTGGGTGGCGCCGGCGGGCGGCACGAAGCCGGTCTTCGGCACCAATCCGATCGCCTTTGTCTGGCCGCGGCCAAATAGCTATCCGTTCGTCTTCGATTTCGCCACCAGCGCCACCGCCCGCGGCGAGATCGAACTGCATCGGCGCGCTGGCAAACCGCTGCCGCTCGGCTGGGGCATCGACGCCGAGGGCAAGCCGACCACCGATCCGCTGGAAGTGTTCAAGGGCGCCATGCTGACCTTCGGCGGCCACAAGGGTTCGGCGCTGTCAGCCATGGTCGAACTGCTCGCCGGCCCGCTGATCGGCGATCTCCTGAGCATGGAATCGATCAAATATGACGAAGGCGCCGGAGCCGCCCCGATGCATGGCGAACTGATCATCGCGCTCGACCCCGCTTCATTTCTCGGCGCGGCGCTCAGCGAAAATCTCGAACGCGCCGAACTCCTCTTCGATGCGATCGTCGGCCAGGGCGCGCGCCTGCCCTCGCAGCGCCGCTACGAGGCCCGCGAACGCTCGCTCAAGAACGGCGGCGTCACCATTCCCAAGGCGCTCCACGACGATCTGAAAGCGCATCTGCCGTCATGACGCTGGCTTTGGATAATATCGATCAGGCCATGGCAGCCGGTGAGATGGGCGGCGCGCCCGCCTTTGCCTTCGAAATCCTCCAGGGCTATGGCGAAGCCGTCGGCGCCACCCACTTCCTCGACATCACCGGCGCTCATATCGACGGCTGTCTCTATCACGGCCAGGTCAGCCTCGATTTCGTCGAGCGGCTGATCGCGCTCGGCGGCAGGGTGAAAGTACCGACGACGCTGAACGTCGGCTCGATGGACCTCATCCATCCCGAGATCATGCGCCAGCCCGCAGCCGAGAAACCGCCTTTGGCGCGCCTGATGCAGGCCCATGAGGAACTCGGCTGCATGCCGAGCTTCACCTGCGCCCCCTACCAGACGCTTTTCCGTCCGGCCTTCGGCCAACAGATCGCCTGGGGGGAATCCAACGCCATCGTCTTTGCCAATTCGGTGATCGGCGCCCGCACCAACCGTTATGGCGACTTCATCGATCTCTGCGCGGCGATCACTGGACGCGTGCCCGCCTGCGGCCTGCATCTCCCGGAGAACCGCCTGGGCCAGATCCTGTTCCGCCTCAAGGGCTTTTCCGATGCCGAACTCGAAAGCGATACGACCTTCGTCGGCATCGGCCTGATCATCGGCTTCGAAAGTGGCCAGAAAATCCCTGTTATCGAGGGCCTGCCAAAGCCGCGCGACGAGGACCAGCTGAAGGCGCTGGGCGCTGCCTCCGCCTCGAGCGGCGCCGTCGCCCTCTTCCACGCCATCGGCATAACGCCGGAAGCGCCGACGCTGACCGAGGCCTTTGGCGGACGAGAGCCGGAACGGGTCATCGACGTCACGCCGGCCGATGTCCGCCGCGTCATTGCGCACCTTTCCGGCGTGGCGGACGGCACTGCGCTAACCGCCGTCTGCCTCGGCACGCCGCATTTCTCGCGCATGGAGTGGGACAGGCTGCTGGCGCTTGTGGCGGAAGGACGACCGGAGGTGCCAATCTACGTCAATACCGGGCGCGAGACCTATGATGGGCTGGTGCGCGACGGCAGGCTGCCGGAGATCGAGGCGGCAAATGTCCGTATCGTCACCGATACCTGCACCTACCTCACCGCCATTCTCGAAAGGCTCGACGGTGCCGTGATGACCAATTCCGGCAAATGGGCGCATTATGCACCTGCCAATATCGGGGTGAAAGTCGCGTTTGGCGAATTGCAGGATTGCGTCGCCTCGGCGATGGCGGGCAAGGTCGTGAGGACTGGATGACCATGCGCACAGGCACCTTTTATGTCCTAGGCGCTGCAAGCGGCCCCGCCCTCGTCCTGCCCTCGCCGCTGAGCTTCTGGGGCGGCGTCGATCCGGAAACCGGGAAAATCATCGACAAGACCCAAGCTGCCTGCGGCGCGTCGCTGGCCGGCAGAGTGCTTGTCATGCCGAGCGGTCGCGGTTCTTCCTCATCGTCATCCGTATTTGCCGAAGTCATCCGCAACGGCCTCGGCCCGATCGCGATCATCATGGCGCGGCCCGATCCGATCATCACGGCCGGCGCCATCGTCGCGCGCTCGCTCTATGGTATCGTCTGTCCCATCCTGACCGCTGACATCAGCGGTATTGCAGACGGTGACAGAATCGAAATCACCCAAACGCCTGACGGCAGCGGCGAAATCCACATCGCTCAGCGCCGATAGAACAGCATCCAGCCGCCAACCACCGTCATCGCCGCCAGACCGAACCAGGTGATGGCGTAGACGAGATGGTTGTTTGAAAACGCGATCACCGTCAGTCCACCCACCGGAAAGCCGCCGGAATTGGGCGTCGCGTCGGCATCGATGAAATAAGGAACCACAGGGTCCAGGTGCCGGGCAGCCAAAATCGCGGCAACGTCACGCGAATACCAGCGGTCATCAGCCGGATCATTCGAGCGCAGGAAGCCACCCTTGGGCTCCGTCAGCCTCAACAAACCGGTGACCGAGACCGTTGCCGCCGGTTGCGAATGCTGTGACCAATCACGTCGTTCAGCCGGCACGAAACCGCGGTTGATCAACAGGATCGAACCGTCAGCCCGTTTCAGCGGCGTCATCACCCAGAAGCCCGCGCCAAGACTGGTCACCGCCTGGACGAAGGTTTCCTTGTCGTTCAGGAAAATGCCGCTCGCGGTCACCTTGCGATATTCGTCATCCGCTGACGCAGAAACGGGTGCCGCGACCGGAGCCGCATGCACCCGTTGATCGACGCGCGCGATCAGGTCGAGTTTCCAGGAGAGCCGGTAGACCTGCCAGATACCGAGCGCCACGAAGGCAGCAAACAGCAGGGTCAGCAAGCCTCCGAAGATCGCGCGCCGCATATCGACATGCCTCAGGGCATGTTCTTCATCACTTCCGGGCTCATCGGCATCATGTTCTCGTTGAGATGATGCATGACCCAGAGCGAGCCGGCGAGCGCGATCCCTACGATCACGAGCGTGAAGATCAGTGCCATGAAGGTCCAGCCGCCTTCCGACTTCGTATTCATATGCAGGAAGTAGACCATGTGGACGACGATCTGCACGGCGCCGATCAGCATGACGGTGACCGCGAGCAACACCTTGTTCTCGATTATCCCGCCCATTACGAGCGCGAAAGGGATGGCCGTCAGGATGACCGACAGCACGAAGCCGGTCATGTAGCTGCCGAAGGTCCCGTGGCCGGCCTGATGACCGTGGCTATGGGCGTGATGAGCCTCGAGGGCATCCTCGTGTGCAGGTGCTTCAGAACTCATCCGATGACTCCAAGAAGATAGACGAAGGAAAAGACGCCGATCCAGACGACGTCGAGGAAGTGCCAGAACATCGACAGGCACATCAGACGGCGGCGATTGGCTTCATTGAGGCCGTGCATAGAGACCTGGACCATCAGCGTGATCATCCAGATGATGCCGGAGGTCACGTGCAGGCCGTGTGTGCCGACCAGGGTGAAGAAGGACGAGAGGAAGGCGCTACGTGTCGGGCCGGCACCTTCGCGGATCAGATTGCCGAATTCGTAGAGCTCGATGCCGATGAAGGCGGCGCCGAACAGGCCGGTAATCAACATCCAGATGAGGACGCTGCCCTTGTTGCCCTTTTCCATTTCCAGCATGGCGAAGCCGTAGGTGATGGAGGAGAAGAGCAGCATGGCGGTGTTGACTGCCACCAGCGGCAGTTCGAACAGATCCGCCGGCGACGGGCCGGCCGCGTAATTGTGGCCAAGCACGCCATAGGTGGCGAAGAGGATCGCGAAGATGAGGCAGTCGCTCATCAGGTAGAGCCAGAAGCCCAGCATGGTGCTGCCTTCCGGATGATGCTCCTCGGTGACATAGAATTGCGGCGCTTCGGCCGTATGGGCATGCGATTCGATCATGGCGTTACACCTTTGCCAGAAGCGCCGTGCGCGCCTTTTCGGTTGCGGTCACTTCATCGGCGGGGATGTAGTAGTCGCGCTTGTAGATGAAGGTATGGCCGATCGCCACCACCAGCATCAGGACGAACGACAGGCCGGCCAGCCACCACATGTACCAGATGAGACCGAAGGCAAGGCCGATGCTGAGCATGCCGAGGATGAAGCCGGTGCCGGTATTCTTCGGCATATGGATCGGCTTGTAGCCTTCGAGCGGGCGGGTATAGCCGCGCGACTTCATGTCGTACCAGCTGTCATGGTCGTGTACGACCGGCGTGAAGGCGAAGTTATACTCCGGCGGCGGCGACGAGGTCGACCATTCGAGCGTGCGGGCATCCCAGGGGTCGCCGGTCGTGTCGCGCAACTGCTCGCGCTTGAAGAAGCTAACCACGAGATCGATGAGGAAACAGCCGATGCCGGCGGCAATCAGCAGCGCACCAAAGGCGGCGAGGATGAACCAGATCTGCAACGACGGATCTTCGAACTGGCTGACGCGGCGGGTGACGCCCATCAGGCCGAGCACATAGAGCGGCATGAAGGCGAAGTAGAAGCCGATGAACCAGAACCAGAACGACAACTTGCCCCAGAACGGATCGAGCTTGTAGCCGAACGCCTTCGGAAACCAGTAATTGAACCCGGCCATCACGCCGAACAGCACGCCGCCGATGATGACATTGTGGAAGTGGGCGATCAGGAACAGCGAATTGTGCAGTACGAAGTCGGCCGGCGGCACTGCCAGCATGACGCCCGTCATGCCGCCGATAACGAAGGTGATCATGAAGCCCACCGTCCACAGCATCGGCACTTCATAGCGGATGCGGCCGCGATACATCGTGAACAGCCAGTTGAACATCTTCGCACCCGTCGGGATCGAGATGATCATCGTGGTGATGCCGAAGAAGGAGTTGACGCTGGCGCCCGAACCCATGGTGAAGAAGTGGTGCAGCCAAACCAGGTACGACAGGATCATGATCACGCAGGTGGCGTAGACCATCGACGCATAGCCGAACAGCCGCTTGCCGCAGAAGGTCGCAACCACTTCCGAGAACACGCCGAAAGCCGGCAGGATCAGGATGTAGACTTCCGGATGGCCCCAGATCCAGATGAGGTTGACATACATCATCGGATTGCCGCCGAGGTCGTTGGTGAAGAAGTTGGTGCCGACGTAACGGTCGAGCGACAACAGCACCAAAGTGGCGGTGAGGATTGGGAAGCTGGCGACGATCAGGATGTTGGTGCAGAGCGACGTCCAGGTGAACACCGGCATCTTCATGAAGGTCATGCCGGGCGCACGCATCTTGACGATGGTGGCGATCAGGTTGATCCCCGACAACGTCGTGCCGATACCCGCCACCTGCAGGCCCCAGATATAATAATCGACGCCGACGCCTGGACTATAGGCGCCTTCAGACAGCGGCGGATAGGCGAGCCAGCCGGTGCGGGCGAATTCGCCGATGAACAGCGAGATCATGATGATCACCGCGCCGGCCACCGTCATCCAGAAAGAGAAATTGTTGAGGAACGGGAAGGACACGTCGCGGGCGCCGATCTGCAGCGGCACGACGAAGTTCATCAGCCCCGTGACAAACGGCATGGCCATGAAAAAGATCATGATCACGCCGTGCGCGGTGAACACCTGGTCGTAATGGTGTGGCGGTAGAAAGCCCTCATTGCCGTTGAAGGCGATGGCCTGCTGGCCGCGCATCATCAGCGCGTCGGCAAAGCCGCGCAGCAGCATGACGAGCGCCAGGATGATATACATGATGCCGATCTTCTTGTGGTCGACGCTGGTCAGCCAGTCGCGCCACAGATAGCCCCAGAGCTTGAAATAGGTGATGGCGACGAACACGGCCAGGCCGCCCACGGCCACGCCGGCGAAGGTCGCGACGAGGATCGGCTCATGGTAGGGGATCGAGTCCAGCGTCAGCCGGCCAAAGATCAGTTTCTGCATTTCAGGGTCGGAAAACATGGATGGAAAATCCGTTCTGCGATATTTTCTCGGCGGGGTTCACGCCTGTTTCACTTCGTGGAGGGCTTGGCCGCATCCGTGTTGTCATGGCTCATGCCCGGCATGTTCGACATATCGTCCATGCCCTTCATGTCACCGGAGTCCTTCTTCGCCTCGGGAACGACGATCGCCTGCGTCTCGGTCATCTTGAAATTCGGGCTGCCGAATTCGTCGATCGGCGCTGCGTCGATCTTCAGCTTGTCGCGATTTTCATGGCTCTCCTTGCCCGCGCCGCCGGTCATGTCGATATGCATCATCTGGTCGGTGCACATCTTGCCGGGCGTCGCGCACATGTTGAGGATCCGGTGGTACAGGTCCTTCTCGGCCGAGGCGTAGTAATGGACAGGCTCTTTCTCGCTCGGCTTTTCGAGCTTGAGATAGGCGTCGGTATTGAGCGCCGTGCCCTTTTCCTTCACCGAGGCAACCCACTGGTCGAAGCCGGCCTTGTCGAGGCCATGGAACTTGAAGCGCATGTGGGAGAAGCCGGGGCCGCTGAAATTGGCCGAAAGGCCTTCATATTCGCCGGCCTTGTTGATGACGGCGTGCAGCGGCGTCTGCATGCCCGGCATGGCATAGACCTGACCCGCCAGTGCCGGAATGTAGAACGAATTCATCACCGAGGAGGAAGTGATCTGGAATCTGATCGGGGTGTCGACCGGTGCCGCCATTTCGTTGACCGTAGCGATGCCGAGGTCTGGATAGAAGAACAGCCATTTCCAATCGAGCGCCACGACCTGAACGGTGATCGGCTTGGTGCCGGCCGGGATGGCGCGCTCGGCGTCGATCCGGTCGAGCGGACGGTAGGGGTCGAGCTTGTGGGTCGAGATCCAGGTCACGGCGCCGAGCGCGATGATGATGGCCAGCGGTGCGGCCCAGATGATGATTTCCAACCGCATCGAATGATGCCATTCGGGATCATATTTCGCCGTGACGTTGGCCTGCCGGTAATGCCAGGCGAAAAGCAGCGTCAGGAACAGGACGGGCACGATGATCAGCAGCATCAGGACAACGGAAACCAGGATGAGGTCCCGCTGCTGGACGGCGACATCGCCGGACGGCGCCATGACAACCCAATTGCAGCCGGCCAGCGGCAGCAGCATCAGGATGGCAAGAAATAGCCGGGAGAACTTCTTGAATTCCTGCACGTCTCTAATTCCTCGTGTTTATCGATGCGGCGACTAAAACACTGACTGATTTAGTGAAATGAGGCGTGTTGTCGCGGCGCAGCAAAGATGTCGCAATGCGACATAATGTACTTTTCGAACTAGCGGCAAAACCCGGATACGGGTATCCAGGTTTTTGCATATGAGGCATGCGTGAGCGGCGGCACTATAGCAGACGCCGCGGAAGGTGCCATGGCATCACGAAAGTTTTGCAACCAAGATCAATTATTGTCTGGCTTCCAAGCGGATAGCGAACTTTTTGTCCCAGTAGCTCTTGATATCCGCGCCAACTGCGCCAAGATCGGTTCTGAGGCGCTTTGTCACAGAAGCGTAGGAGGAAGAGCAGATGAATGCAGCAGCCAAATTGGGACCATCGTCGGTCACGCTCGAACGTGATGCCCGACATATGTATGAGGGAAAGCCGGTTTCGCCGGGCAGTATCGCCATCGGCGTGATCATCGGACGCATGTCCGAATTCTTCGATTTCTTCGTCTACGGTCTCGCCTCGGTTCTGGTGTTCCCACAAGTTTTCTTCCCCTTCGCCTCGGACCGGTTGACGGGAACCCTCTATTCCTTCGCCATTTTTGCACTGGCCTTCTGCGCACGGCCCGTCGGTTCCGTGGTCTTCCAGACCATCGACCGTTATTACGGCCGCGGTGCCAAGCTGACGATCGCATTGTTCCTGCTCGGCGGCTCGACGGCGTCGATCGCCTTCCTGCCGGGCTATGAGACGCTCGGTCACTGGTCGATCTGGCTTCTGGCACTGTTCCGGCTCGGCCAGGGCTTTGCGCTGGGTGGCGCCTGGGACGGCCTGGCCTCGCTTCTGGCGTTGAACGCACCGACGAATCGTCGCGGCTGGTATGCGATGATTCCGCAGCTCGGTGCGCCGATCGGCTTCGCGCTGGCCAGCATCCTGTTCGGCTATTTTGTCGCCAATCTTTCCAGCCAGGATTTCCTCGAATGGGGCTGGCGCTATCCGTTCTTCGTCGCCTTCGCCATCAACGTCGTGGCGCTCTTTGCCCGTCTGCGCCTTGTGGCGACCGGCGAATTCGGCGATGCGTTGGAGCAAAGCGAGCTACAGCCGCAGCCGATTCCCCATGTCATCCGCTATTACGGACGTGACATCCTGATCGGCGCTTTCGTGCCGCTGGCGAGCTTTGCCATGTTCCACCTGGTCACCATCTTCCCGCTCACCTGGATGAGCCTGTTCGGCACGCAGTCGATCGGCGAGTTCATGGTGGTGCAGGTGATCGGCGCAGTGGTCGGCATCTGTGCAATCGTCGTCTCCGGCCTGCTGTCGGACACGATCGGCCGGCGCAATCATCTCGCCATCTGTGCGGTGCTGATCGCCATCTTCTCGTTCATCGGCCCGATGCTGATCGCATCGGGAGACCGCGGCCAGGATGCCTATGTCATCATCGGCTTCGGCATTCTCGGCCTGTCCTTCGGCCAGGCAACCGGCGCCGTGTCCTTCCGCTTCAACCGGGCCTATCGTTATACCGGCGCGGCCCTGACCTCGGATATTGCCTGGCTGGTCGGCGCAGGCTTCGCGCCACTGGTGGCACTGACGCTGTCCAGCCATTTCGGCCTGCACTATGTCGGTTACTATCTGCTGTCGGGCGCGGTCTGCACCCTGATCGCTCTCTACTTCAACCGCATGGTCGAAGTGACGGACGCGCCGGTGCCGAAGAGCGAGTAATCAAGACAGAAAGGCAATGCGCGGCAATCAGCCGCGCGTTGCCGGAAGCACGCGCCTCATCTCTATCGCATTGGCCAGTGTCAACACCGTGAACTCGGTCGCCTGGCCGATACGTTCTCCGCCCAGGAGACGCACCATGTCATCGACGCCGTGTACCGTCTGGCCCTCGATGGCGAGAATCAGGTCACCTTCCTGCAATCCTGCTTGATCCGCCGGACCGCCCGGCTCGACGCGACGCAGCCTCACCGAGGTTTCGCCGTCAATGCCGGCGCGCACGGCAATTCGCCGCGGCAAAGAGATCGTATCCGCCGCCACGCCGATATAGGCACGCCGCACCCTGCCCCAGCGCAGCAGTTCCGAGATGACGAAATTTGCCGTGTTCGAGGCGACCGCAAAGGCGATGCCCTGGGCGCCGCGGATGACCGCCGTGTTGACGCCGATAACTTCACCCGAAGACGACACCAGCGGCCCACCGGAATTGCCGGGATTGACGGCCGCATCGGTCTGGATGACGTCGTCGATCAATCGCCCGTTCTGCGCCCGCATCGAGCGGCCGAGTGCAGAGACGACTCCCGCCGTGACTGTCCATTCGAAACCGAGCGGATTGCCGATCGCCACTGCGATCTGACCGCGAAGCAGATTCTTGGAATTGCCGAGCGGCGCCCAGGCCGCGAGGCTGGAATCGGCCCGAACCAGCGCCAGGTCGGTGTCAGGATCGCGGCCAAGCACCCTGCCCTCGCCGGAAAAACCATCCGGCATCTTCAGCCGCACGGTCTTGGCGTCCTCGACCACGTGGTTGTTGGTCACCAGCAGCCCGTCGGGCGAAATGGCAAAGCCCGAGCCCTGCCCGCCGCGGCCGCCGGGTGGCATGGTGATCTGCGTCACCGCCGGGCCGATCGTATCGACCACGGTGGTCACCGTCCTGGAATACGAATCAAGCAGCTCGCCGTCCGGCGCCGCATGTATGTCATTATCGATGTAACCCATGAGAAATCCTTCCCGAATAGTTCGGGAGCGCGCCATCAGGCCGCGTTTCATCAACCCTGTGAAGGTGAGAGATATGGACGCGCCTCAAGCGTTTCAAGCAACGCCAATGGCGCCGTCATTCGGCCAGTTGTCGAAAACTCTTGAGAGCCCACCGCCGCCCGTCCGAGGTCAATTCGGTGACGCCGAGCGGCTGTGCACCGATCTTCCAGAAACTCGCCGCGGGGGCCTCCAGCACGGCGACAATCGCGGCCCTGGCGATCGCGGGATGGGTGATGGCAATGGTCATGCCGCCAATTGCCATTCGCCCACGCAGCCAGCCGTTTATCCGCGCGATCGCCTGCACGATTGATTCGCCGCCATGCGGCGCTGCCTCTGGCGCGGTGATCCAGGCCATCAGTCCCTCCGGATCCTCGTGCTCGATATCCGACAATTGTTTTCCGGCCCAGCGACCACAGCTGATGTCGCCGAGCGACGAATCGATGGAAAATTGAGGCGCAAGCACCTCGGCGGTCTGCCGTGTCCGGGTCTCCGGTGCCGAAAGCACGTGATCGGCACGCGGCAATGCCTGACTGATTCGCGCAAAAACCTCGGAATCGGGGGCGAGCAGCCCTTCGTCGGCCGGAAATGCCGCAGTCCGCGTTGCCGCTGTCGTGCCATGGCAGATCAAAATGAGACGCGTCGAACGGGACAAACTGCTCTCCTCTTTCGAATTGTCCCATAAATGGGCCTTGGAATCGTGCAAGACTCATTTATGAACCAGAGCAAGAACTTATTATGCTGTCAGGTCATTATTTTCACAAAGTTTTGACTTTGACGGTAATGCCATCGTGTGTGTAGCTTCGACTCGTTGGCGCGATGTCATGTTGGAGTTGCATTCTGTGCCAATAATCCGCATGACAATGGGTCAGGTGTCGCCGGCTGAGCCCCGGCTGCAATAGTGGACAAATGCATGACTTCCCCGCCACGTCGGCCGATTATCTCGCTGAAATTCAAGAAGCCGGAGCTTGAGGCCGGCGAGTCGAGCCCATCTGCGCCGCCAAAGCCAGCCGCGCCGCCCGCGCCTACGCCTCCGCCGGCACGCCACAAGACGGAATTTGTCTTCAAGCCGCCGGCGTCGAAGGCCCCTGTCGCGCGCGACCCGTTCTTCAAAACGCCGCAGCCGTTCAGCAAGCCAGCCGGGGCGAAATCGCCAGCCGCTGCTAAGCCCAAGCCTGCCGCCAAGGCCGAACCGGTCGAACCAGCAAAATCGCGCTCGCGAAAAGGACCGGCGATTTCGCCCGATGTCTTCAAGGCCGCGATCCGCGCCGCCGGCATGGCGATCCAGAATGTCGTCGCCGACCCCGAATGGAAGAGCGAGGACCTGCTGCACCACTACCAGGCAGCCAAGGAACATGCGACTTCGACTCACAAGCAGCAGGCCAAGCTGGTGAGCACTGTGGCCACCCGCCGCCACAACCGTGATATCGAACATGCCGATGTCGAGAATGCCGCGATGCGCGCCGCTTATGCCGCAGCCCTCGTTGCGCTCGTCGAAGCGGCTGAGAAGGGTACCGTCGAAAGCGTTGACGAGGACACGGACGAAGGCGCCGACGAGACGCCCAACGCCGAGGCTTGATAGCCGCCCGACCCGCCATTACATAGGGACCGACCAATCCGCCACAGGCGGGTGCAAGCGAACGAGCGGTCGATCCCGACCCCGGCGGCCGTCCCCCGGCCTCCGATCGAGCCCAAAGGTGCGGCTCGTATAGATCGCTTGCCTTCCAAGGAAGGAGAGCACATGCAGACATATCAGAAGACTGCCGACGCCGTGGCGAATCTATCGCCCGAACAATATCGCGTCACCCAGCAGAGCGGCACGGAACGTCCCTGGACGGGGCAGTATGTCGACAACAAGGAACCCGGCATCTATGTCGACGTGGTTTCGGGTGAGCCGCTGTTCGCGTCGTCGGACAAATACGAGTCCGGTTGCGGCTGGCCGAGCTTTACCAAGCCGATCGAGCCGGCAAACGTCGCAGAACTGCGCGACGTCTCGCACGGCATGCTTCGCACGGAAGTGCGCTCGAAATTCGGCGACAGCCATCTCGGCCATGTCTTCCCGGATGGCCCGCGCGACCGCGGCGGCCTGCGCTATTGCATCAATTCGGCCTCGCTGCGCTTCATTCATCGCGATGAGATGGCGGCGGAAGGCTATGCAGATTATCTCGACCAGGTGGAGGAAGTGAAATGACTGGAGAACGCGCAGTTTTGGCCGGTGGCTGCTTCTGGGGCATGCAGGATCTGATCCGCCGCTTCCCGGGCGTGATTTCCACGCGCGTGGGCTATTCCGGCGGCGATGTGAAGAACGCCACCTACCGCAACCACGGCAGCCATGCCGAGGCGATCGAGATCGTATTCGATCCCGCCAAGCTCAGCTACCGCCAGCTCCTGGAATTCTTCTTCCAGATCCACGATCCGAGCACGAAGAACCGCCAGGGCAACGACCTCGGCACCGGCTATCGCTCGGCGATCTTCTATGAGAACGAAGAGCAGAAGGCCACCGCGCTCGACACCATCGCCGATGTCGACGCGTCCGGCCTGTGGCCGGGCAAGGTGGTGACAGAAGTTTCTCCGGTGGGCGACTTCTGGGAAGCCGAACCGGAGCACCAGGATTACCTGGAGCGCTATCCGAACGGCTATACCTGCCACTTCATCCGCCCGAACTGGAGGCTGCCGGTGCGTGAGAAGGCAATAGCCTGATCGCCCTTTGATAGGATTTCCAAATGCGCGCCCGGACCATCATCCGGGCGTCTTATTTTGTATGCTTGCGCAGCCGGCTCTCCCGAAGGTCGCCACTCTCATCGAGGATGGGGTGGGCGACGGAAACGATATGGGCGTTGATCCGCTTGAGATCACGTAGCAGATCGAGATGCAGCGAACTGGTCTGCAGGCTTTCGGCGCGCCCATCCCGCAATCGTTCGATATGCCTCTGAGACGATTGCTTCTCCATCATCCGGACTTCGTCCTTCACCTCCATCAGCTGGCGCGCGAGGTTGAAGTCGCGCGTCACGAAGATCGTCTGCGCCAGCCGGAGATTGTCGATGGTGAGATTGAACAGCCGATCGAGCTCCTGATAACCATCAGCCGAAAAGGACAGGCCCTGATCGATCTTCTTGGCGATCTGCGGGCAAAGTCCCTTTTCGATGATGTCGCCGATATGTTCGAGATTGATCGCATAGTCGATGACGACGAAGGAGCGGCTCGCTTGCTCCTGGTTCAGTTCCTGTCGGTTCAGCCGCGAGAGATAGAATTTGACCTCCGCCTGCAGCCTGTCGACCTGCCGCTCAAGCCCTCCAATGTCACCCAGACGAAACCGATTGTTCAGGGCGAATGCCTCTTTGGAGGAAAGAAGCATCTTCTCCACGGTGTCCCCGACCCTCAGCACCTCGCGCGTGGCATTGGTGAGCGCCACGACCGGCGTCGTGAGCTGCTGCTGGTCGAGATATTTCGGCCCGTCATCGGCCTGCGGCTCTGCCTTGATAAGCCGCGCTGTCAGTCGGGCGACCAGCGGCGTCAGCGGCCAGGCAACGAGCGCCACCGCGATGTTGAACGCCAGATGGATATCAACCGCCCAGGTCGAAGGCGAAAGCGGCAGCAACGGCAGTCTGCCGGCAAGCAGGCCGGCAAGCGGCAAGACCACGGCGCAGCCGGCAGCCCGGATGATCAGATTGCCGACGGTCACCCTGCGGGCCTCGGCCGCTGACGCCAATGTCGCGAGCACGGGCGGCACGGCCCCACCGAGATTGGCCCCCAGCACCAATGCAATCGTCAGACCCGGCGTCAGCGCTCCCGCGGCATTGAGCGAAACGATGAGCACAACGACCGCGAGGCTCGAAGAACAGAGCACCGCCAGCACCGCCGCAAAAATCAGCGCCACCGGCCAGGCGCCGTCAAGCAGCCCGATAAAGGCGCCCAAGGCTGGCGAATGACGCAGCGGCGCGGTGGCTGCCGACAGCAATTGCAGCGATAGCAACATCAGCGCGATGCCGATCAGCGCCGCACCGCCGCCCTGCCTTGCGCTGTTCTTGCCGCGATAGAGAACGATGCCGACCAGCAGCATCAGCGGCGCGAGCCATTCTATGCCTTGTGCGACGACCCAGGCCGTGACGGCAGTGCCGACATTGGCGCCCAGCAGCACGACCTGCGCCATCCGCCCTCGGATCAGGTTACGCTCGACGAAGGACGCGGTCATCAGCGCCGTCGCGGTCGAGCTCTGCAGACCAAGCGTGGCGACAAAACCGGTGACGATCGCGCGCAGGCTGCTGCTGGTGCCGCTGGCCAGGCCGCTGCGCAGTTTCGCGCCGAAGGCGCGCGATACACCTTCCTTCACCTGCGCCAGTCCGAAGAGCAACAGCCCCACCGCACCAAACAGGTTGATCATGACCAGCATCGATTCCATGCCACCGCCTTCTTACGAGATGGACTCATTGTAAACGCCAAGGAATATAGGCACATCTTGGTTTATGACAGTTTGATGACGGCAATTGCGGTCGTTGACGAAAAACTGTTAGGGCCACAACGGTCGACGCCGCCATCGACAGCCGATGTCGCCAAAGCGCCAGACATGCCCCTGTTTCCCACGGTATCAAAAAGGATCATTGCCAGCCTGGAGACTCTGTATGCGCGGAAGCTGCCTTTGCGGAAACATTTCCTACGAGATTTCCGGCCCTTTGCGGCCGGTGGTCGCCTGCCACTGTAACCAATGCCGCAAGGCCTCCGGCCACTATGTTGCGGCAACCCAGGCCCTCAAGGCCGATATCGCCATCAGCGGCGAACCGGCATGGTACAAATCCTCCGACAATGCCGAACGCGGCTTCTGCCCGACCTGCGGCAGCAATCTCTTCTGGCGGCGCTTCGGCTCTGAATATATCTCCATCCACGCTGGCGCCCTTGATGGTCCAACCGGCCTCAAGATGGAAAGCCAGCTCTATTGCGAAGATGCCGGCGATTATTACGCAGTGCCTGACCTGCCCTGCATCGATCAGTCGACGCTTGCCTGAATGGCCTCGTCGCCATCACGGAAATTTTTCTGGCCGGCTGGATTTTAACCGTCGCCATTTGCGGTAAATATCTGTTCCCGAGAGACGGCGCGACATCCGTTTGCCCCAGCCGTCTGCCTCGCCACCCGAAAATGAGGGACACTCCATGCAGATCGGAATGATGGGACTAGGCCGGATGGGCGCCAACATGGTGCGCAGGCTGATGCGCGACGGCCATGATTGCGTTGTCTACGACGTCAACGCCGATGCGGTGGCCGGGCTGAGCAAGGAAGGGGCAACCGGCACCAACTCGCTCGAGGAGTTCATCGGCAAGCTCGAAAAGCCGGCCTGTGTCTGGCTGATGCTGCCGGCGGCGATCACACCGAAGATCGCCGATCAGGTTGCCACGCTTCTGAAACCCGGCGACATCATCATCGACGGCGGCAACTCGCATTATCGCGATGCCGTCGACCATGCCGCCAGGCTCAAGCCGGCCGGCATCAGCTTTATCGACGTCGGCACGTCCGGCGGCGTCTGGGGTCTCGACCGCGGCTACTGCCTGATGATCGGCGGCCCGGAAGAGGCAGTGCGTCACCTCGACCCGATTTTCGCCACGCTCGCGCCGGGCGGCGATGCCGTGGAAGCCGGCGCCAGCGAAGGTATGCGCACCGCCCATCTCGGCTACCTGCATTGCGGCCCGAGCGGCGCCGGCCATTTCGTCAAGATGGTGCATAACGGCATCGAATACGGCGTCATGGCAGCCTATGCCGAAGGCCTCAATATCCTCAACGCCGCCGATGCCGGCAATGAGAGCCGCGAGGCGGATGCCGAGACCAGCCCGCTGCAGCATCCGGAATATTACCGCTTCGACCTTGACCTGCCGGCGATCACCGAAGTCTGGCGGCATGGCAGCGTCATCGGCTCCTGGCTGCTCGACCTGACTGCCTCCGCACTGAAGAAGGATCCGGAACTGGCAGCCTTCGGCGGCCATGTCTCCGATTCCGGCGAAGGCCGCTGGACGCTCAATGCGGCAATCGACACCGGCGTGCCGGTGCCGGTGCTGTCATCGGCCCTGTTCCAGCGCTTCAGTTCGCGCGGCGAATCCGAATTCGCCGACAAGCTGCTGTCGGCCATGCGCTACGCCTTCGGCGGCCATCTGGAGAAGCCGAAGACCTGAGCGGATGCTCACGTCGCGTCATGAAAAATGATGCCCAGCGTGTGCCGCATGCCTGATCGCAGGCGGCTCACGCCATGCCGCAAGTTGACACGGTAGCTGCCCTTGCTACCGCGCACCGGCCGGTTATGGACGGCGAAAGCCACCGCATCGCCCTGCCGCAGAGGCACAACCTCGGCCCGGCTCTGCATGCGCGGCCGCTGCTCGGTCAGCACGAATTCACCGCCGGTGAAATCCCGGCCGGGTTCGGACAAAAGGATCGCTACCTGGATCGGAAAGACCAGCGCGCCGTAGAGGTCCTGATGCAGCGCGTTGAAATCACCCGGCCCGTATTGCAACAGAAGCGGCGTCGGTCGGACCTGCCCGGCGGAATGACACAGGGCAAGATAGTCCGCATGCGCATCGGGATAGCGCATCTCCTCGCCCATGCGTTCGTTCCAGCGATCGGCGATCGGTGCGAGCCGACCATAAAGCGAAGTTCTCAGCCCCTGCACCAGGTCCGGCAGCGGATAGCGGAAATAGCGATATTCACCGCGGCCAAAACCATGCCGGGCCATTATGATATGGCTGCGGAAATGCTCTTCCCGCCGATAGAGCTCCGCGATCGAGGCGCATTCTGCCGGCGTCAGCAGGCCCTTGATCACAGCGCAGCCGAAATCGTCCAGTTCCGTGGCAATCGCTTGCCAGTCATAGGCCGCCACACGCGTTTCGGCGTCTGCGGGCTGCTCGTGCACGATCATGTTCATCATCGATCTCCTGTTCCTTGGCGATCATTTTAGGATCGGCGCGCCCGCTTGCCACCCGTTTCCTGCGGGCTTGCATGTCCGCGCATTTGCCTTGATAGGTGGGGAAACGAGGAAGAATCCGAATGGAAAACAGTTTCCTGTTTGACGGGCCGGCGGACGCAGGCGTCACGATCCTGCTCGCCCATGGCGCCGGTGCGCCGATGGATTCCGCTTCGATGACCGCGGCCGCCGAAGCGCTGGCGGCCATGGGCTTGCGCGTCGCCCGCTTCGAATTCGGCTATATGGCC
Source organism: Rhizobium sp. P2_G9 (assembly GCF_056403475.1). Taxonomy (NCBI): domain Bacteria; kingdom Pseudomonadati; phylum Pseudomonadota; class Alphaproteobacteria; order Hyphomicrobiales; family Rhizobiaceae; genus Rhizobium; species Rhizobium sp. P2_G9. The sequence continues at coordinate 66,275 of NZ_JBFUFK010000017.1, forward strand.
GCGCGGCGCACCGGTCAGACGAAGCCGCCACCAAAAGCGGAACTGGTCATGCCGGAATATATCGACGCGATCGAACAGTTGGGTGCGAAAGGCAAACTGATCATCGGCGGCAAATCCATGGGCGGCCGCGTCGCCAGCATGGTCGCGGACACGCTCCATGCGCAAGGCAAGATCGCCGGCCTTCTCTGCCTCGGCTATCCCTTCCACCCACCAGGCAAGCCGGAGCAGTTGCGAACGGCCCACCTCGCCACGTTGAAAACCCCTGCATTGATAGCCCAGGGAACGCGGGATCCGTTTGGCACGATTGACGAAGTGCCGGCATACACGCTCTCGGACCGGATCGAGATCTTCTGGCTTGAAGACGGCGACCACGATCTCAAGCCGCGCAAGAAAATCTCCGGCTTCTCGGCGGCAGATCATATAGCCGCCATGGCGCGCAAGGTGCGGAATTGGGCGGACGCGATATGATCAATTTGTCGCGGCTCGAAGATTCCATCTTGTTCGTTGATAATAAGGGAATATAACGAATTCTCTTCCAGTCAATCAATGCCCTTTGATTGGCCCCTGATCCCGCCGGACGTGCTGAATGCGCTGTCCGACGGGTTTTTTGCTCTTTCCAGAGCGCCTTCACGCCTGGCCGACCGCGTTCTGGCGCGCCACGCGACTGCCGTCCAGCCGCTGGTCATACGCATCGGTTTTACCGGGCCAATCGCCGACAGTTGACCCACCATTTGCCGACTGGGCTCATTCGACATCAGGCCGGTAGCCCTAACCGTCCCGCAAAAGACTTCATCCGCGCCATCACACTTGCATCATGCAAGTCGCTATGCTAGTCACTAGCATCATGCAACGGACTAGTTTCAAGAGCTTCAAATGCCCCGCCGCCCGCGCGCTCGACAGCGTCGGCGATTGGTGGAGCATTCTGATTCTTCGCGATGCCTTCCAGGGCCTGATGCGTTTCGACGAGTTCCAGAAGAGCCTCGGTATCGCGCCCAACATCCTGACACGCCGCCTGAAACACCTGGTCGACGAAGGCGTGTTCGAAAAACATCGCTATAGCGAGCGGCCGGTCCGAGTCGAATATCGGCTGACGGACAAGGGCCGCGATTTTTTCCCCGTGCTGATGGCGCTGTTCTCCTGGGGCAGCCGGCATGTGCCGGAAGACGACCTCGCCTTCCTGCTCGCAGATGCTGGCTCCGGCAAGGAACGCCGCACGCTGCTCGTCGACGCGGAGACCGGCGAGGAACTGAAACCGGAAAACACCAGCCTGCTGCCGGGACCGGCGGCGGACGACGAGGATCGTGAGCGCATCGCGCGCATGCGGGCCTGGTATCTCGGCATCGACGCTTGAAGGAACATTTTCATGGAACGCATCGTGGTCACGGGAATGGGTGTGGTCTCGCCGCTCGGCGTCGGCGTTGACACATCGTGGAGACGGCTGCTCGCTGGCGGTTCGGGCGTGCGGCGCCTGCCGGAGGAAGAGGTCGCCGACCTGCCGCTGAAGATCGCCGGCCGCGTGCCGGATCTGGCTGACGATCCGGAGGGCGGCTTCGACTCCGACCGCTACATCGTGCCGAAGGACCAGAAGAAGATGGATCGCTTCATCCACTTCGCCATGGCCGCCACCCAGGAAGCGCTCGACCAAGCCGGATGGCATCCGACCGATGCGGACGACCTCGAGCGGACGGCAACGATCATCGCCTCGGGCATCGGCGGCTTCCCGGCGATCGCCGATGCGGTTCGCACCGCGGGGACGAAGGGCGTGCGCAGGCTGTCGCCCTTCACCGTTCCCTCCTTCCTTGCCAATCTTGCCGCCGGCCAGGTCAGCATCCGCCATGGTTTCAAGGGGCCGCTCGGCACGCCGGTGACGGCTTGCGCGGCCAGCGTCCAGGCGATCGGAGACGCCGCGCGGCTGATCCGGTCCGGTGAGGCCGATGTCGTGGTCTGTGGCGGCGCAGAGGCCTGTATCGACCCGGTCAGCCTTGGCGGCTTTGCGGCGGCGCGGGCGCTGTCGACCGGTTTCAACGACACGCCGGAACTGGCATCGCGCCCATTCGACACTGCCCGCGATGGCTTCGTCATGGGCGAAGGCGCCGGCATCCTGGTGATCGAGACGCTGGAACATGCCCTGGCCCGCGGCGCTGCGCCGCTGGCCGAACTCGTCGGCTATGGCACCTCTGCCGACGCCTATCACATGACCTCCGGCCCCGAAGACGGCGACGGCGCCCGCCGCGCCATGCTGACCGCGCTAAAGCAAGCCAAACTGCAGCCGGCCGAGGTGCAGCATCTCAACGCCCATTCGACCTCGACGCCGGTCGGCGACCGCGGCGAGTTGGAGGCGATCAAGAGCGTCTTCGGCCGCGACGGCTCCATTGCGGTCAGCGGCACCAAATCGGCCACCGGCCACCTGCTTGGCGCCGCCGGCGGGCTCGAAGCAGTCTTCACCATCATGGCACTGCGCGACCAGATCGCCCCGCCGACGCGCAACCTCGTCCATCCCGATCCGGTCGCGGAAGGCCTGGACCTCGTCGGCGGCAATGCCCGGCCGATGGTGATGGAACACGCCATTTCCAACGGTTTTGGTTTCGGCGGCGTCAACGCCAGTGCGCTGTTCCGGCGGTGGGGTTGAGGCTGGTCTACTTTGGAAGAAGAGCTTACCCCTCACCAAGCGCGGCCAAGCAATCGGCTACGCCTCTCGCGGCCTTGCTATCCTCTCCCACAGGGGGCGAGGAAAAACCTGTTGCGCCGTTGCAGCGAACCGCGCCGTCGTATTTGTGGCGAAGCATTGCCGCGAGTTTTCCTCGCCCCTTGCGGGAGAGGATACGAAGGCCGGGTGAACGCAGTGAACCCTTGGCCGGAGTTGGTGAGGGGTAAATGAGACCCCCACCCTACTCCGCATACTCCGCCCCTATCGACATCGCACAGGTCAGTGAAATCTGCGACATCGGCAGCCTCGATTGCTCGGCCCAGGCGTTGAATGCCTCCTGGATCGCCCGCCGCTCGCTCTTGGTGCTGCCATCCCCGGTGATCGCGCCGGCATCCTTCAAGCAGGCGATCACATCCTGCGAGAGCACGAAATTGTCCTTGCCGATGGCCCGCAGGGCATATTGACCGGTATAGCCACCCAGCCGCTCTCCGCGCTTGGTCAGGAAATCGAGCAGGCCGATCTGGTCGGTTGCCGGCCACTCGAGCAGATAACGGACAGCACTGCGATGCTCCTTCGTCAGGTCGCTGACAAAGGCGGCATTGTGGCGGATGGCGTTGACCTTGGCGCCATGGCGGATGATGCGCGTGTCGCCCAGGAGGTCATGCCAGAAATCGTCGGGCTGGATGTTGAGCAGGTTGGGATCAAAGCCGAGCAATGCCTCTTCGGTGCCCGGCCACTTGTTCTCGACCACTTTGTGGGAAATGCCAGCCGCGAAAATATGGAAGGCCATGGACGATAGCAGGCGCGCATCCGTCGGCTCAGCCTCCGGCCGCGCCAATCGCCTGGCGATGATCTCCGCAAGCCCTTCCTTGCCCTTGCGCGCCTCGGCACGCGCCTTGATCACGTCGAATGGTGTCAATTGCATCGACTTCCCCTTGCCTTGTCCGAATATCCCTCTCACGTTCAACGTTATTACGGGTGTGAGGAAAATCAAGCGGGCGACCGGCAGGCCGAAATTTCTGACTGTAATCGAACTGTCATAAACGGCTGCGATTGTCGGCCCGAGTCTGGGGCCTTGCATGCAAAAAAGCGTGCGTGGCGACATTTGGGGTGAACGGGCAGATGCCAGAGTCTGCACAGATGAGGAAACGAAGCATGGCCGAGACCGATATCGTACCGATGACAGCGTCCGCCAACCTGCCTGCGGTCACCGCCGACCCGGCCGAGGTGGCCAGGATCGCCAACACGATCAACATCTCCGACCGCGCCTCGATCTCGGTCTACGGCGACAACGCCCAGCAATCGGTCACCAGCTATGCCGACAAGATCCTCGCCGGCATCCGCAACAAGGACCTCGGCGACACCGGCAAACTGCTCACCGAAATCATCCTCAAATCCAAGAGCCTCGATCCGGCGACGCTCAAGGAACAGGGTTTTTTCAGCCGCCTGTTCTCCTCGGCCCAGGCACAGATCGAAAAATTCAAATTGCAGTTCGACGATGTCGCCAGCCAGATCGACCGTATCGGCCTGGAACTCGACCGCCACAAGGATGTGCTACGCCGTGACATCGCCATCCTCGACGACCTGCATGACGAAACCAAGGAGGCGATCCTGCGCCTCGACGCCTATGTTCAGGCAGGCAAGCAATTCGCCGAGAATTTCCGCAGCGTTGAACTCCCGAAGCTCAAAGCCACGGCCGATGCTGCGACAGGCGGCCAGAGCGGCGGCATGCTCGAAGCGCAGACCTACCAGGATGCGATGCAGGCGCTCGATCGCCTGGAAAAACGCGTCTTCTACCTGCAGCAGGCCCGTCAGCTCGGCATCCAGCAATTGCCGCAGATCCGCATCGTCCAGGCCGGAGACGAAACGCTGATCGAGAACCTGCAGGCGACCTCGACGCTGACCGTCCCCGCCTGGAAGCAGAAAATGGTGATCATGCTCGGGCTGACGCAGCAGAAATCGGCGCTGGACCTGCAGAAGACCGTCACCGACGCCACCAACACGATGATCCGCCAAGCCTCCGAGATGATGAAGGAACAGGCGATCGCGGTCGAGGAGCAGGCCCAGCGCGGCATTGTCGATATCGACACGCTCGCCAAGGCCAACCAGGACCTGATCGACACGATCGGCGGCGTGCTCAAGGTGCAAGAGGACGGCCGCAAGAAGCGTGCGCTGGCCGAACAGCAGATGGAGCAGATGACGGTGGAGCTCAAGAAGGCGCTGACCCAGGCCTGAGGAGCCAAAAATGTTCAAAGCCCTGCTGACGGCTCTTGCCCTCGCCACGACCCTTGTCCTCGCCGGCTGCGGCAACAAGGGACCGGAATTCTCGATCATCTCCGGCTCGGAAAACACCGTGCTGGAACCGATCGTACAGGATTTCTGCAAGCAAAAGGGCGCCACCTGCACGATGACCTATGCCGGCACGCTCGATATCGGCCTTGCCCTGCAAAGCAAGGACGGGGTGAAGCAGGACGCCGTCTGGCCGGCATCCAGCGTCTGGGTCGACATGTTCGACACCGGCCGCAAGGTCAAATCGCTGACCTCGATCGTGCAGATGCCGGTCATCCTCGGCGTCCGCAAGTCCAAGGCCGACGAACTCGGCTGGGTCGGCAAGCCGGTCTACATGAAGGATATTCTCGCAGCCGTGAACAAGGGCTCGCTGAAATTCCTGATGACGTCTGCGACGCAGTCCAATTCCGGCGCCAGTGCCTATCTCGCGATGCTGTCGAGCGCACTCGCCGGCAAACAGGTGATCGAGCCGGGCGATCTCGACAAGCAGGAGGTCCAGAACACGGTCAAGCAATTGCTCGCCGGCGTCGAGCGTTCCTCCGGCTCGTCCGGCTGGCTCGCCGACCTCTATCTCGACTCGGCAAAGAATGGCACGGAATATGATGCCATGTGGAACTATGAGGCTGTGCTCAAGGAAACCAATGACCGGCTGCTGGGTGACGGCAAGGAGCCGCTCTTTTTCATCTATCCGGCCGATGGCGTGGCCGTGGCGGACTCGCCGATCGGCTTCGTCGATCATGGCCGCGGCGCCGATGTCGAGACCTTCTTCAACGACCTGCTCGCCTATCTGCAGACCCCGGACGTGCAGAAGCGCATCGCCGACACCGGCCGGCGCATTCCACTCGGCAGCATCACCGCCAAGCCGGAGCCGCAATGGAATTTCGATCCGGCCAAGCTGGTGACGGCGATCCGCCTGCCGGAGCCGACGGTCATTCGACAAGCGCTCACGCTCTATCAGACTGCGCTGCGCAAGCCTTCCCTGACGGCGATCTGCCTGGATTTCTCCGGCTCGATGGAGGGCAAGGGCGAAGACCAGTTGCAGCAGGCCATGCAATTCCTGTTTACGCCGGGCGAGGCCGATAAGATGCTGGTGCAGTGGACGCCATCCGACCGCATCGTCATCATCCCGTTTGATGCACATGTGCGGCGGACCTTCGAAGGCACCGGTACACCGGCCGACCAGGCGACGCTGCTCTCGAATGTCTCGGGCCAGCACGCCAGCGGCGGCACCGACATGTATGACTGCGCCAACACGGCGATCGACAAGATCGCCCAGACGCCCGATCTCGGCTCCTACCTGCCGGCGATCGTCATCATGACTGACGGCCGCAGCGACGGCGACAAGCCGGGCTTCTACAGCCGCTGGAAGGCAACGCAACCGCATGTGCCGGTCTTCGGCATTACCTTCGGCGACGCCGACAAGACCCAGCTCGACGAGCTTGCCAAGGCGACTTCGGCGCGCGTTTTTGACGGCGCCTCCGATCTAGCCGGTGCCTTCCGCGCCGTCAGAGGCTATAACTGACACATGCGCTCACTGTTCGGCAATGATTGGAACTGGATCGTGGCAGGCATCGCCGCCGCGATCCTCCTGCCCATTCTCAGCGTGATCTTCGGCGTTCCCCTGTGGATCTCCGCGGTGATCGCGCTGATCGTCTTCGCGGCCCTGGTTCTGCTGCTGTCTCCTCGGCAGATGTTTGAGGGCGTCGATGTCAAGGCGATCGGCAGCGGCCGCATCGAATTTGCCCGCGATCTGCTGAGCGAGGCGGAACCCTATGCGGAACGGCTGCGGGCTTCTGCCGCAAAAATCCAGGACAAGGCAACGGCCGCCCGCGTAAAACACCTCGCCGACATCGCCGCCGACGTCTTCGCCAAGGTCGAGGCCAATCCCGGCAATGCATCGACCGTCAAGCGCTTCCTGAGTTACTACATTCCCCGCTCGGCCGAAGTCGCCGAAGGCTTTGCCGTCATCGAGGCCAAGCGGGCGCCCGACAAGGCCAAGCTCGACGAGGTCCGCTCGGTGCTGGAAAAGCTCGAAGAAGCCTTCGTCCACTATGCCGACAGCCTTGTCGATGACGAACTCGGCTCGCTCGACACCGACCTGCGCCTGATCCAGGCTTCGCTCAAAGAGGATATTCAGACCTGATGGCAATGTCTCGCCGCACACTCGGATTGGGGCTTCTGGCGCTCGCGGCTGCCGGCACCGGCGGCTATCTTACCCTTAAGGACCGGCCGGAATTCCAGGGACTGCTCGGCAACCGCACGAAACTTTCCGGTTTCATCGGCGGCGAGAAACAGGCTTTCGTCGAGGATCCTGACGTCGTCCATGCACTCGGCAGCTACGGCCTGCAGCTCGATGCGCGGGTCGCCGGCTCGGTCGAAATGGTGCGCGAGCAGGCGCTGCTGTCGCAGAACCCGGCTTTTCTCTGGCCCTCCTCCTCGATCATGGTCGACTTGGCGCGCAAGAGCGGCGTCAAGGTGCGCAACGACCAGGTCGTGCTGAACTCGCCCGTCGTGGTCTACACCTGGCAGCCGGTCGCCGACGGGCTGATCAAGCATGGCCTGGTGAAGCTGACGCCAGGCAAGCAGTATCAACTCGATCTGGCCGCGCTTCTGAAGGCATTGCTGGCCAACCAGGACTGGTCCTCGCTCGGTGTCGACGCGCTCTACGGCAAGGCCCGTCTCATCTCCACCGATCCCAATCGCTCCAATTCCGGCTTCATGTTCGCCGGCCTCGTGCTCAGCCTGCTCGCCGGCGACGTCGCCAAGGCCGATGACCTACAGAAATATGGCCAGCAGGCGCAGGCAATCTTCCGCGGCATGGGCTTCAAATCCTCGTCTTCCGGAAAACTGTTCGACCAATACATTGCCGGAGGCCTGGGCGGCGAGCCCATGGTCGTCGGCTACGAGAACCAGCTGGTCGAATGGATTCTCGCCGATCCGAACCGCTGGGACCGGGTGATGAAGAGCAGCGGCGCCAAGCCTGTCGTCCTCTATCCGCGCCCGACCGTCTATTCCGCCCATCCGCTGATCGTCATCGACGACCAGGCAAGCCGCCTGCTCGACGCGCTGATGTCGCCAAAACTGCAGGAACTCGCCTGGACCAAGCACGGCTTTCGCGGGCCTCTGGGCGCGGTTACCGGCACGACCGACGGCGCCATTGCCGCCATGCTACCGGCCGAAGTCGACGCCATCCTGCCGATGCCGGATGCGGATGTGATGCTGCCGCTACTGGATCTGCTGAAGGCTTAAGCATCGGTTTTTCAACGAGTTGAAGATGGACGACGACTATCAGCCCGAAGAAATTGTTGCTCGATTTGGCGAGGCCATCGCCAAGCTTCACGAGCGTAGGGTCGCAATAGCGGAACGGAGATTGATGTCGATTCGGTCACCGCAGTCAGAACATGACCATGCTATGGCAGCATATTTCAACGCTATGAACGAGGATAAGATGATCATAGCGCTGACGCAGTTTTCGATCGAAGGCGTTCTGCATGACTTGTTCTTCATGTTCGACCAACACCCCGAGTTCAAGCTCATACTTCAAAGTGAAACGGGCGAGATGATCGATCTCGCCCAAACGGAAGAGGTGATACAGGCGTTCCCACAGATCTGGATCGAAGAGCGTTCGAGTGCTGGCCTTGAAACCGATAAAGTCATTGCTTTCTTGAGGGAAAAGTTGAACCTCAACGAAACGCGTCAAGAAAGACGCGCCAGGATTTTGGCCGAAAAGAACAAAGACAAGCCCGCGACTTGACTCGATTTCGTGAGGTCACTCCGGCAACCCGAACCCTCCCGGTGTCGGCGTGATCAGCACCATCACTTCGCCCGCATCCACTACCGTCTGGTCGCTGGCCTTCAGCGTCTCCAGCCGGAAATCGTTGCGGCGGATCGCCGTCGAGCCGGTCTCGCCCTGCCCGCCCCCGGCAAGGCCAAGCGGCGGCCGGTTGCGGTGCGACGACAGGATGGCGAATTCCATTTTCTCGAGGAAACGGATGATGCGGACAGTGCCGTCGCCACCGTTCCATTTGCCGCGGCCGCCCGAACCCTGACGGATATAGAACTCCTCGAGCAGCACGGGGAATCGGAGCTCCAGGATTTCCGGATCGGTGAGGCGCGAATTGGTCATATGCGTGTGCACGCCCGAGGTGCCGGCAAAGCCACGTCCATTGTTGAACTGCCCTGCCGGCGCACCGGAGCAGATCGTCTCGTAATACTGGTACTTTTGATTGCCGAAGGTCAGGTTGTTCATCGTCCCCTGCGAATTCGCCATCGCCCCCATCGCGCCGAACAGCGCGTTGGTGACATGCTGCGACGTCTCGACATTGCCGGCGACCACGGCGGCCGGATAGCTGGGCTTGAGCATGCAGCCATCGGGAATGACGATGTTGATCGGCCGAAGGCATCCGGCATTCATCGGGATATTGTCCTCGACCATGACCCGGAAGGCGTAGAGTACGGCCGCCCGCGCGACAGGTTCCGGCGCATTGAAATTGTTCTTCATCACCGGCGACGTACCAGTAAAATCCACCGTCGCCTCGCGCTTGTCCCGATCGACGCTGATCCTGACCTTGATCACCTGCCCGGTGTCGGTCGGATATTCGTAGGACGCAGTATCCGGCAGCCGTTCCAGCACCCGCCGCACGCTCTCCGCCGCATTGTCCTGCACATGGCCCATATAGGCCTCGACGACAGGCAGGCTGAAATGCACCACCATCTTTCTGAGTTCGGCGACGCCCTTCTCGTTGGAGGCGATCTGCGCCTTGATGTCGGCAATGTTCTGCTGCGGATTGCGCGCTGGATAGGGATGGTTGGTGAGCAGGTCGAGCAATTCCGCTTCGCAGAACCGGCCGCGATCGACCAGATGGAAATTGTCGAACAGCACGCCCTCTTCATCGACCGTGGTGGCAAGCGGCGTCATCGAGCCGGGTGCCGTGCCGCCGATATCGGCATGATGGCCGCGCGCGGCGACGTAGAACAACACAGCCTTGCCCGCGTCGTCGAAGACCGGCGTGACAACGGTAATGTCAGGCAGATGCGTACCGCCATTATAGGGCGCATTGAGGGCAAACACATCGCCCGGCCGGATGGCGCCTTCGTTGAGGCGAATGATCGTCTCCACCGACCGGTCCATCGACCCCAGATGCACCGGCATATGCGGCGCATTCGCCACCAGGGCCCCGGTCCGATCGAAGACGGCGCAGGAAAAATCCAGCCTTTCCTTGATATTGACCGAATAGGCGGTGTTCTGCAGCGTCACCCCCATCTGCTCGGCGATCGACATGAAGAGATTGTTGAAAATCTCCAGCATCACAGGATCGGCCTCGGTGCCGAGGGCGGCCCGCCGGCGCTTCGCCTCGATCCGCCGCAGCAGGATATGGTTCTTCGCCGTGATCTCCGCCTGCCAGCCGGGTTCGACGACGATCGTCTGGTTCGGTTCGATGATCAGCGCCGGGCCAGAGGCCTTGTGACCGGGTCCGAGCGCTTCGCGCCTGAAAACGCCCGCGTCTCGCCATTCGCCTTCTGAGAACAGCCTGCGATGCTCGACAGGCACGGCATCCTTGTCATCCACCGTCAGTTCGACTTCGTCGCGCCGTTGCGCGCTGGTGTCGGTACCTTCGATGGCAACCGCTTCGATCACCATCGCCTTGTTTTCATAGACGAAGCCGAATTGTGCCTTGTGCGCCGCCTCGAATTCGGCCTTCGCCCGCTCCATCGACCGATGCACGAAAGTGACCGGCAGCGCTGTATCGGTGCCGTCATAGCGGACATGCAGCGTCAGCCTGAGCGATACGGAATCGGCCCCGATGCCCTGCGCCGCCAGTTCCTCCACGACGGCGCTGCCGAGCCTAGCAGCCAGCGCGTCGACCTCGCCCCTGGACTGCTCGGCAAGCGGCAAGAGCAACGCTTGTTGCCGCGAAGCAAATACCGACGACAGACCGATGCCATAAGCCGACAGCAACCCGGAAAACGGATGGATCAGCACCGTCGACATGCCCAGTGCATCGGCGACCAGGCAGGCATGCTGGCCACCGGCACCGCCGAAACAATTCAAGAGATAGCCGGTGACGTCATAGCCGCGCTGCACCGAGATCTTCTTGATCGCATTGGCCATGTTCTCGACTGCGATAGCGACAAAACCTTCGGCCACGCTTTCCGGCGTGTAGCCGCCGCCGGCCTCCGCCGCCAGCGCCGCAAATTTCTCCCGAACGACCTCCGCGTCCAGGCTCTCATCCTGACCCGGTCCGAATATCCTCGGGAAAAGCTCGGGCTGCAGCTTGCCGAGCATGACATTGGCATCCGTCACCGCCAACGGTCCGCCGCGCCGGTAGCAGGCCGGCCCCGGATTGGCGCCGGCCGAATCCGGCCCGACGCGAAACCTCCCTGCCTCGAAATGCAGGATCGAGCCGCCACCCGCGGCCACGGTATGGATGCGCATCATCGGCGCCCGCACGCGCACGCCCGCCACCTCCGTGTCGAAGGCGCGCTCATATTCGCCATCGTAGTGCGCGACATCGGTGGAGGTCCCGCCCATGTCGAAGCCGATCACCTTGCCGAAGCCGGCAAGCCTTGCCGTCTCCACCATGCCGACCACGCCGCCGGCCGGGCCGGAGAGCAGCGCATCCTTGCCCTGGAACAGATCGGCACGCGTCAAGCCGCCTGAGGACATCATGAACATCAGCCGCGGCCCGTCGTCGGCGCCCGCCGCAACTCCAAGCTCGCCGGCAACCTGCTGCACATAGCGCGCGAGGATCGGCGACAGATAGGCATCGACGACGGCGGTGTCGCCGCGTCCGACCAGCTTGACCAGCGGCGATGTCACGTGGCTCGCCGATATCTGGCGGAAGCCGACCAAGCGGCAGAAATCTGCGATCGCCTGCTCATGCTCTGGATATTTCCACGAATGCATGCAGACGATCGCCACTGCCTTGATGCCGTCTGCAAACGCCTCTCGAATCAGGGGCTCGGCCGCAGTCAGATCGAGTTCGCGCTCGATCGTACCATCGGCACGAATCCGCTCGTCGACCTCGGCCACCCGCTCGTAGAGCTGTTCCGGCAGAACGATCTCTTTGGCGAAAATATCCGGCCGCGCCTGATAGGCGATGCGCAGCGCATCGCGAAAACCCCTTGTGATCAAGAGCAGGACACGATCACCCTTGCGCTCCAGCAGCGCATTGGTGGCGACCGTCGTGCCCATCTTGATATCGCCCACCAGTCCGGCGGGAATCGCATCGCCCGAATCAAGCCCCAGGAGATCGCGGATGCCCTGGATCGCCGCATCACGATAGGCCTCCGGATTCTCCGAGAGCAGCTTGCGCGGATGCAGCGAGCCGTCCGGCGCCCGGCCGATCACATCGGTGAAGGTGCCGCCCCGGTCGATCCAGAAATCCCACCTGCCTGCGGCCATCGCTCGTCTCCACCGTTTTTCATGTGCATAAAGGACATCCCGGTCACCGGCAAGGACGGCGGTTGAGGACCGGGGTGCAAGCACGACGAAAAATAAATAACCAATTGGAAAATATGCTCTATTCGAAAGAACGCGGACAGTGTTGCACTTGTTTTGACACAGGTTGGAAATGGATTCTTAACCTTCCGTTCCTATCGATAGTACGGTCAGTGCCCCTCGAGCCCCGTAGGTCTCATGCGTATTTCCAGAACCAATTTACCGCCAGCATCATTCGGCGATACGGAGCCGACATCACAAACTGAACAAAATGAGGAAAGCGTCGGGCTGCGCCGCCTGAAAGCCGCCAGCCATCGCGCCGCCGAACAGGGCAAGGGCAATTGGGACAGCCACTTCTTTCTGGCCCCCAATGTCCGCTTCACCCGCACGCCGGAGCGCGACATTCGCAGCGCGTCCGATTCCGCGCCGGAGCCGCACGAACTTGAAGAAGCCGCAGCGCTGGCACAAGCGCCAACCGTGGAACAGCTGCGCGAAGTGCTGTCGACAATGATGATTTTGCAAGGTGGAATGGATATGGGCACGGCAAACGCAACGGCACCGGTCCAGCCCATCAATGACAATGTCGAGACCGCCACGCAGATGTCGCAGGTCCAACCCGCTCTTCCGCCGCAAGCAGCCACCCAGACACAACACGCCGTCCCGGCACAAACAAAGCGGCAGACGCCCTTTGCCGCTCTGTCCGACTTCGCTTTCTGGGAAGCACTGGACGGCGCGATTGAAATCCAGCCTGAACAGCCCGTTGTTCGCCGGCCACTGGTCCCCGCGCCGGCAGTCCGGGCAACAGCCAAACCTACGGAGGCGACCGCCGCGGCGGCTCCCATTTCATCGGCTCACGCGGCCCCTGCCGCGGCTGCAACGCCAGTCGAAGCGCGTCCGATGCCTTCTGCCCTGTCGATGTATCGCTCGGTCGAGGTTCGCGCGTCGACTCCGCAAGCGATGCCGTCGGCTTCGGCTGTGGATCATCCGGCGCAGCAGCCGGCCACTCCGGAAGCTGCAGCGACCAGCGCGAAAGGCCTGTTCCCCTGGAGCCGTCGCGCGGTCGAGCAAACCACCGCCATCCAGCCGGTTTCGAGCAACACGGCGCCCACAATCGTGCCCGCCTCCCCTGCCCTGCCGGTCATGGTTGTCGAGACGAGCAAGGCTGCAGAAACCACAGGTGTCGCGGTTTCCAAGCCGTTCAAGATCGAGCCGGTCGCCAAGGCGCGCATGCTGAAGGGCGAATATGAATTCCCGCCCCGCATGCTGTTGCAGGACCCGCCGGCCACCATCGGCGTCGTCATGACCCAGGAGCAGTTGGAGCGCAATGCCGGCCTGCTGGAAGCCGTGCTCGAAGATTTCGGCATCCGCGGCGAGATCATCCATGTCCGCCCCGGCCCGGTCGTCACGCTTTACGAATTCGAACCGGCGCCGGGCGTCAAATCCTCGCGCGTCATCGGCCTTGCCGACGACATCGCCCGCTCGATGTCGGCGCTGTCGGCACGCGTCGCCGTCGTGCCCGGCCGCAACGTCATCGGCATCGAACTGCCGAACGCCACCCGCGAAACCGTCTATTTCGGCGAACTGATCGACAGCCAGGATTTTTCCCGCACCGGCTACAAGCTGCCGCTCTGCCTCGGCAAGACCATCGGCGGCGAACCTGTCATCGCCGAACTCGCCAAGATGCCGCATCTGCTCGTCGCCGGCACCACCGGCTCGGGCAAATCGGTCGCCATCAACACCATGATCCTGTCGCTGCTCTACCGGCTGACGCCGGAAGAGTGCCGGCTGATCATGGTCGATCCGAAAATGCTGGAGCTGTCGGTCTATGACGGCATTCCGCACCTGCTGACCCCCGTCGTCACCGACCCCAAGAAAGCCGTGCTGGCGCTGAAATGGGCGGTGCGCGAGATGGAGGATCGCTACCGCAAAATGTCGCGCCTCGGCGTCCGCAACATCGACGGCTACAATGCCCGTGCTGCCGAAGCGCGCGCCCGTGGCGAAGTCGTCACCCAGATCGTCCAGACCGGCTTTGAAAAGGGAACCGGCGAACCGATCCATGAGAACCAGGAGATCGACCTCTCCCCCATGCCCTATATCGTCGTCATCGTCGACGAAATGGCCGACCTGATGATGGTTGCGGGCAAGGAGATCGAAGGCGCGATCCAGCGCCTGGCGCAGATGGCCCGTGCCGCCGGCATCCACCTGATCATGGCGACGCAACGTCCCTCGGTCGACGTCATCACCGGCACGATCAAGGCCAACTTCCCCACCCGCATCTCCTTCCAGGTGACATCGAAGATCGACAGCCGCACGATCCTGGGCGAACAGGGCGCCGAACAGTTGCTCGGCCAGGGCGACATGCTGCACATGGCCGGCGGCGGCCGCATCGTCCGCGTCCACGGCCCCTTCGTCTCCGACCAGGAAGTCGAAAAGGTCGTCGCACACCTGAAGACCCAAGGCCGCCCGGAATATCTCGACACTGTCACGGTGGACGAGGAAGAGGACGACGAGGAAGAACAGGATACCGCCGTGTTCGACAAGTCCGACATGGCCGCGGAGGATGGCAACGACCTCTACGACAAGGCCGTCAAGGTCATCCTGCGCGACAAGAAATGCTCGACCTCCTACATCCAGCGCCGTCTCGGCATCGGTTACAACAGGGCTGCTTCGCTGGTGGAGCGGATGGAGAAGGAAGGGCTTGTCGGCCCGGCCAACCATGTCGGCAAGCGCGAAATCTTGAGCGGTAATCACGATCGGGATGCGACCGCTGGTTTGGGCGGCGAGGAGTGATGGCGGGAAGTTGTCGACTTCAGCCCTTTGCGAGTTTCTTTCCTTGTGAGGCCCAGTCCGCGGCTTGCCCCCCTCTGCCCTGCCGGRCATCTCCCCCTCAAGGGGGGAGATTGGATGGGGCGCCGGCCTGCCCAAAACAACCCGTCTCATGCCCAGTTCTCGGCGGATATTTGAGCCGAAGCGTGTGCCTCTGGCCAATCTCCCCCCTTGAGGGGGAGATGTCCGGCAGGACAGAGGGGGGTATTACAACCGTGCGATTATCCTGATTGCCAGCGTTGTCCATGGGATCGCCCCTTGAAGGCGCAGTGCCACAAAGCAGCGCCACACCTTGTTCCGTACCACCGCCACCAGATAACATCCAACTGCAACATGATTCTGGACCGCCCGTGGAAACTGCCCTCTACCTCCCCGTCAAACGCTTCCTTGAAGCCGCCGGCTATACGGTCAAGGGCGAGATTGGCGGCTGCGATCTTGTCGGGTTGATTGACGGTGAAACGCCCGTTCTGGTCGTCTGCGAACTCAAGCAGAGCTTCAACCTCGAACTCATCCTGCAAGCCGTCGACCGGCAGACGCAGGGCGACGAAGTCTGGATCGCCGCCCGCATCTCGGCCAAGGGCAAGGGGCGCGAGGGTGACCGGCGTTTCCGCGACCTTTGCCGCCGCCTGAGCCTCGGCATGCTCGGCGTTGCCGACAGCGGCACGGTCGACATCATCGTCAGCCCAGCGGCGCCCATGCCGAAGAAGAACACCCGCAAGCGCATCCGCCTGGTCGAGGAACATCGCCGCCGCAAGGGCGACCCGGCCGTGGGCGGCAGCACCCGCCAGCCGATCATGACCGCCTATCGCCAGCAAGCGCTTGCCTGTGCCGCGGCACTGAAAGGCGGCCCGCTCCGCCCGCGCGACATCAAGACGGCGACGCCGCTTGCACCAAAGATCCTGTTGCACAATGTCTATGGCTGGTTTGATCGCGTCGATCGCGGTGTCTATGCGCTGACCGTAGCGGGCACGGAAGCGCTGAAACGATGGCCAGTCGAGACGTGATGAGCGGCGGTTGACAGATCACTTCTGCGCCACCGGGCCTCTACCTTGTGAGAACGCTGTCACCGCGGCAGCGATCAGCGCGGCATTGTCCGGTGCGATCCTCCCGTCGGGAAGCCTGTCGCCATCCTCAAGGCCAACCCGTGTCGACCATCGGCGTTCATAGGCTAACGCGACAAGCGGCCAGACCGTAGCATCGAAGCCATGGAGAAGAATGGGGCGCTGAAAGCCTGCTTCGGCCAACGTAGCCGCGATGTCGTTGGCGACGGCGCGGGCCGTTGCAGCCTCTTGTTGCTCTACCTCGATCAGGACACGGAAAAGCTTTTGCGCCTTGCCAAGCCCTACCAATCTCTCGGCATCAAGCACGGAGGCAAGACCCGCTTCGATGCCGACGCCGCGGCGATGCAGCAATTCCATGATACCCGGTGCGTCGGGTTCAGACAGATTGACCGAGGCGTAATCCGCCAAATCGCTCCAGGCTTCGATCGCTGAGATCGTTCGTTCCGCAGAACCTTCGATCCACGCTCCGGTCGAGACGCCGATCAGCGTGCCCGGACACGCTTGCCGCACGGCCCGGACGGTTGCACTGACAGCGTTCAGGCTCTCGCGTCGTTCCTCATTCCTTGGGTGCAGATGAAGTTCCGCCGCACCAGCCGCCACGCAGGCAGCGCTGTCGCGAGCAATCTCCTCGATGCTCGTTGGCAGACATGGGTGATAGTCGAAGGCACGTGCGCCATTGATGCAAGCCTGGACGATCATGCGATTTCTCCCTGAAGCTATCGGTTATGATAACGCGGGAAGCCGCAAAAAGCAGGCAGGATCAATCCTTTTCCTTCGACGCCAGCCAATCCTCGATGAGTTGCCGATAGCGCTCGCCGGAAAAGCTCGGGAAATGGCCGCCATGGACGATCCGCACCGGATAGTCCAAGAGCCGCTTCATGGATGCGATATAGTCGGTGGCATTGGCGTGATAGGTGTCCTCGATCAGCGGCCCGTCATAAAGAATATCGCCGGAGAACAGGGTACCGGTCTTGGCCTCCCAGAGCGCGATCCCTCCGGGCGAATGGCCGGGCGTATGCACGACCTCGAACACCCGGTCGCCGAGGTCGATGGTGTCTCCATCTTCGAGGATGCGGGTTGCCGGAGCACCCTTCACCGCATAGCATTTCGAGCAATAGGGCTCGGGCGGCAGAGCGTCGAAAATGTCGTCGGTGACATAGGGATCGGCCAGCGTGTTGGCGCGGGTCGGCTGTGCCAGCAGATCGGCTTCGGCGGAATGCACCGCCCGGCATTCGAATTCGTGATGGCAGCCAATATGGTCGAAATGCGTGTGGCTCGCCACCGCCCAGAGTTTCCGTTCGGTGACCAGCGGCACCCATTGCCGGAGCGACACGACGCCCATGCCACTGTCGACCAGCATGTCGCAATCACGGCCGCGCACGTGCCAGATGTTGCAGCGGTAGAACTTCTGGATATAGGGCTCGGAGATATAGGTCACGTCATCGCCGAGGCGTTTCACCGCATACCAGTTTTCCGGCGCGATCCGCTGCATCTTCCGCTCCTAGGCCGCCGGCAGCACGGTAATGCCGGATGGATCGACCGACAAGGCGATGCGATCACCCGAGGCAATCTTGGCCGATTGCGGCATATGGGCGACGAGGCTGAGATCATTGGCCGCCTCAGGCGCCAGATGGCAGCGGAAATGGGTGCCGAAAAAGGCGGCGCCCGTCACCCTCGCCTCGCCCAGCCGCACCGCGGCGGGTTCCGCGTCGCCGCAGAAATGTTCTGGGCGGATGCAGAGCGTCACCCTGTCGCCGGTCTTTGGCTTTGCCGCCGTGAAATTGCCGGCGGGCAAGTCGATCACCCCGACCGGCGTCTCGACCTGCGCGGCGCTGCTTTCCGCCGCGCTCACCTTGCCGGTCAAGAAATTCACCTCGCCCATGAAACCGGCGGAGAACAACGATTTCGGCCGCATATAGATTTCCGACGGCGGACCGAAATCCTCCACCCGGCCCTGGTTCATGACGACGATGCGGTCGGCGATCGCCATCGCCTCTTCCTGATCATGCGTGACATGCACGAAGGTGGTGCCGACCCGCTTCTGGATCGCCTTGAGCTCGTCCTGCATCTGCCGGCGAAGTTTCAAGTCGAGCGCACCGAGCGGCTCATCCAGCAGCAGCACATCGGGATCGACGGCCAGCGCCCGCGCCAAAGCCACACGCTGCCGCTGGCCGCCGGAAAGTTCGTGCGGTTTCTTGGCCGCTGACGCCTTCAGGCCGACGAGATCGAGGAAGCTGAGCGCCTTCTCATCTCGCTCGGCCTTGCCAAGCCCGCGCATCCTCAGCCCAAAGCCGACATTGTCGATCAGCCGCATATGCGGAAACAGCGCATAGTCCTGGAACATGGTCGTCGTCGGCCGCCTCGCAGGCGTGACGCCCGCCATGTCCTTGCCGCCGATCATGATGCGGCCGCCGCTCGGCTCGACGAAGCCGCCGAGAATAGAAAGCAGCGTGGTCTTGCCGCAGCCGGATGGGCCGAGCAGAACGATGAATTCGCCCGCCTCGATTTCAAGCGAGACGTTGTCGAGCGCCTTGAATGCGCCGTAGGTTTTCGTCGCATTGGCGATCGAAACGGATGCGGTCATGATTTCCGGCTCCTGCTGAACAGGCTCATTTCGAGAATAAGAAGCACGGCCACCGACACGAGGAATACCAGCGAGCCGACGGCATTGGTCTTGGGATTGAGGCCGGAGCGCAGCATGCTCCAGATCTCCACGGGCAGCGTCACGTCGAAGCGCGACAGCAGGAAGGCGATGATAAACTCGTCCCAGCTGAAGGTGACGGAGAGGAAGAAGGCCGCCAGGATCGACGGCATCAGCATCGGCGCCGTCACCAGCGCCATCACCTTGAAATCATTGGCGCCGAGATCGCGCGCCGCCCGCTCGATATTGATGTGATGGTCGCCCATCGAGGCATAGATGATGGCAAAACACAGCGGCAGGTTGATGACCACGTGGCCGATGCCGACAGTGACCAGCGACAGCGGGATATGCAGTGCATTGAGCACCGCGAGCAGCCCGAGCGCGATGATCAGGTAACTCACCGTCATCGGTGCAATCAGCAGGCCGCGCTGCAACGTCGAGCCGGGCAGCTTGTAGCGCGCCAGCGCATAGGCCGCGAGGAAGCCGAGCAGACAGGCCGCCGACGACGACAATACGGCAACGAAGAAAGAATGCGTCAGCGCCGCCATCAGCTTATCATCGGCAAACACAGTCTCATACCATTGCAGCGAAAAGCCGTTGAACGGCGGCACGGGCAGCCGCCCGTCCTGGAACGAGAACAGCACGAGCACGCCGACCGGCAGGAAAATGAAGGCATAGATAGCAATGAGATAGAGCCAGCTCAGGCCCGACGTAAGGAGCTTGTTCATCTCACGCCCTCTCGATCTTCAGCCAACGTGCGCAGAGCACATAGGCCGCCGTCACCGCCAGCATGAGGACGATGGAGAGCGCCGCCGCCATCGGAAAATCCGCCCGCCGGCCGATCTGCAGCATGATGATCTGCGGCAGCACCAGTTCGTTGTTTCCGCCCAGAATCTGCGGCGTGATGTAGTCGCCGATGCAGAGCACGAATGTCAGAAAGGCGCCGGTCATGATTCCCGGCAATGTCAGCGGCAGGATCACATGCCAGAAGGTCTGGAAGGCATTGGCGCCGAGATCGGCCGCGGCGCGGCGGTAATTGGGCGAGAGCTGGATCAGGTTGGAATAGATCGTCAGCGTCAACAGCATGACGAAGAAATGCACGAAGCCGATGATCGTCGCCGTGCGATTGCTGGAGATTTCCAAGGGCTCGGAGATCAGGCCGATGCCCATCAGCGCCTGGTTGATGACACCGCCCTTGGACAGCACCAGCAGCCAGGAATAGGAGCGCACGACATAGGAGGTCCAGAACGGCAGGATGGCGAGGATCAGCGCCATGCGCTGGAAGCGCTGCGGCACCCGCTCGGCGATGATCCAGGCGAGCGGATAGGCGAGCAGGACGGAGAGCACGGTGACCGTCAGCGTGATTTCCAGCGAGTTCGTCAGGCCCTTGAGCAGCGCGCTTTCGCTGAAGAAGCGGATGTAGTTGTTGAAGTCCCATGTACGGACGATCCGGCCGGTCTGCCGCGACCAGAGGCTCATCGCCGCCATGTAGACGAAGGGCACGACGAAGAAGGCGATGGTCCAGAGAAGACCGGGGGCGACAAAGCCCCAGGCCTTGCGGCGTTCGGTGTCTTCAAGGGTCGTGGTGGTCATGGTGGTGTTCGATCTGTCCGAGATTTGGGCTTCGATGCATGTCTATATGACACGCTTGCATTCGCGGCTCACCCCTCACCAAGCGCGCCCAAGCACTCGACCTTTGGTCTCGCGCGGGCTTGCTATCCTCTCCCGCAAGGAGAGAGGTAGAGTGCCACAATCGTCGCCCTCGCTTGTGGCAGCGCCGTAGCCACGGGTTTTCCTCGCCCCTTGCGGGAGAGGATACGCAGGCCGGGTGAGCTTTGCGAACCCTTGGCCGAAGTTGGTGAGGGGTAAATCAGACGCGCACGTCCCCTCACTGCTGCATCATATTCGTCCAGGCATCCTGCATCTTCTGGTCCAGATCCGAATTCGGGATCGGATAGAGCTGCGTGTTCTTCAGATACGCCGCTTGGTCATCCCAGCGCAGCGCCTTCTTCTGCTGATCGTTCAGCAGCGCCCCGGTCTTCTGATTTGTCGGCATGCCCCAATAGCACGACGCGGTGGCAAGCCGCGCCTGTCCTTCCGGGCTGACGATATACTGCACGAATTTCAGCGCCAGATCCGGGTGCTTGGAATCCTTCATCACGCCGATCGACTGTGCCCAGCGCACGGCCCCTTGTTTCGGCACGATCCAATCGAGATTCGGCTTGTCCTTGGCGAGCGACGCGGTGATCCATTCACCGCCGCCGACCAGGATATCGACTTCTCCGGTCGCCAGCGCGGTCTGTGACGAGGTGACGTCGCTCACCTCTTTCGAGACCTTCTTCATCGCCGAAAGCTTTTCCGCGATCGCCGGCATGTCCTTGTCCGAGATGTCGGCAGTCTTCTTGCCGAGCGCCATCTGCACCAGGCCGATCATCGGCAGGTAATAATCGTAGAGCGCGATGCGGCCCTTGTACTTGTCCGACCACATCACCGACAGGTCTTCCATGTCCTTGGGGTCGACCTTGGTCTTGTCGAAGGAAATGGTGTTGTAGCCGAACTTTTCCGTCACGGCATAGGTCTTGCCGTCCTTGGTATTGTTGGCCTGCATCCTCAGTTCCGGAAACATGTCCGCCGTCGGCAGCTTGTCGGCCGGCATAGCGCCAAGCAGGCCCATGTCGATCACGCGGTGGACGTCGACGGCGTCGATTACCATCACGTCCCAGTCGCCCGGCTGCGACTGTTCGAGGATCGAAAGCCCGGCACCGGTCCCCTCATATTGCTTGAGGTTCACCTTGACATTGTTAGCTTTCTCGAACGGCTCGATCAGCGCCGGATCGGTATGGTCGCACCAGACGAGGGCATTGAGCTCGTCCTGCGCAAAAGCTTGCGAGGACGCCAGCGCACTCAGTGCGACGGCGGCAACGGAAGTCATGAAACGGCGCGCGGTGGCGCCCGCAAACGGTCTGGTCATCGTCTTCCCTCTGGTTTTGGCGCTCATTCCGGCACCTTCGAGAAAAAGATTGAATGAATTCATTTTTTAAGTCAATATCAAAATTCGGGAACATATGAATGAGGAAACAACGGGTGGCGGGACTTCGCGAAAGACAGAAGGCCGACAAGAACAGGCGTATTTTGGAGGCCGCCGCGGCCCTTTTCCGCGAGGCCGGCTATGATGCCGCGCGCATCGAGGACATTGCCGAACGCGCCGAGGTTTCGGTCGGCACATTTTATAATTACTACCAGAACAAGGGCGACATCCTGCTCGCCACCGTCACCATGGAAGTCGAGGAAGTGCTGGAAGCCGGTGAAGCCATCGTCACCGACCCGCCGCTGGATGTGCTCGGCGCCCTGGAAAAACTAATCAATCAATATTACGACCACTCGCTCTATTATCTCAGCAAGGAGATGTGGCGCACGGCGATGGCGATCTCCATCCAGCAGCCGGAAACACCGTTTTCCAAGCGCTATACGGCGCTCGACCGGGCGCTTTGCGCTCAGGTGACGACGCTGGTGCAGAAGCTGCAGCTCAAGGGCTGCGTCAAGACCGGCATCGACGCACATGCAGTGGGCTGCATGTTCTTCAACAATCTCAACATGATGTTCACGGAATTCGTCCGCGACGAAACGATGCCGCTCGAAACGCTGAAGAATGACGTCGAACGCCAGAACCGGCCCCTCGCCACGCTGATCAGCAGCCCGAAATGACAATATCGAGAGAGGAATGGATGGATACCGAGGAACAGAACGTTCTGTCGGCAGCGGACGAACTCGTTGCTGCTTTCGGAAATCATGACACAAAGGGCTATTTCTCGGCCTTCACCGAAGATGCGAGCTTCGTCTTCCATAACCTTGATCGGACTCTGAAAACCCGCGCCGAATATGAAGCGGAATGGCAAGTCTGGGAGAGGCGCGATGCTTTCCGCGTGCTCGGCTGCCGCTCGTCTGGCCGCATGGTTCAACTGGTCGGCGATGTCGCCATCTTCATCCACACGGTCGCCACCGATGTCTCTCTTGCCGGTGAGGCGATCACCAATATCGAGCGCGAGACGATCGCGTTCCGGCGCGAAGCCGATGGCCGGTGGCTGGCCTTTCACGAGCATCTTTCGCCATTGACCAACTGAACGGAACGAACAGGACGGCTAGCGCATTTTGCAGATCGCCGACGCATTTGTCATACAGACCCATACCTACGTGTAGTAGGTTGTCGGCGCTTCGCGTGAGATAACGAACCGCACCGATCAACAGGAGTTCCCGCCATGGATCGCAAAGCCGCCGAAGATCGCCGCAAGGCTCCTCTCAATACGCCGTCCACCCTGCCCTCCAACGCCGTCACCGACATTTCCGCAGCGCTGACCGCACTGCTCGCCGATGTGTTTGCGCTCTATCTCAAGACCAAGAATTTCCACTGGCACATGTCCGGCCCGCATTTCCGCGACTATCACCTGATGCTCGACGAACAGGCCGAGCAGATCTTCGCCATCACCGACGACATTGCCGAACGCGCCCGCAAGATCGGCGGCACGACCCTGCGCTCGATCGGCCAGATCGCCAAGACCCAGCGCATCCTCGACAACGATGCACCGTTCGTCACCCCGCTCGACATGCTGGCCGAACTGCACAGTGACAACAAGCAGCTGGTGGAGAGCCTCAAGGAGGCCCATGAGCTGACCTCCGAACATAGCGACTATGCCACGACCAGCATGATCGAGGTCTGGATCGACGAGGCCGAGCGCCGCGCCTGGTTCCTGTTCGAAAGCACCCGCCACGCGGAGTAGCGCGCGGCAGCACTTCCGGCGTCCGCTGGGCGGACGCCTTGTACTGCACATCGCTTGCGAAGCGCGCATAACCCGCGCCGGAAAGCGCAAGATCAGGCAACAACCGAGCACTGATTTCCGTAATTTCGTTTCGAACGACTGCAGCGATCAGCCGCCGAAGATGAAATGATCAGTCGTTGATATGCGAATGGCTGCCGAGGCGGTGATAGGTCCGGCGGAAATAGATCAGCGCCTCGTCGCCGCCACTTTCCGGCAGCGCCACGACATCGCAGAACAGTACTATATGCGTGCCGACATCGACCGATCGGGAAATCCGGCAATCGAAGGCTACCACGGCGTCAGCCAATACCGGCGCGCCGGTCGCGCCCTTCTGCCAATGCGCTGCCGCGAACCGCTCGGCCATCGGCACCTTGGCACTGAAGACACGCGACACATCGCGATGCCTCGTGCCGAGCGTGTTGACGCAGAGCACGCCGTTTTCCAGCATGGCGCCAAGCGAGGAAACGTTGCGATTGACACAGACCAGAAGCGTCGGCGGCGTATCGGTGACGCTGGTGACAGCCGAGGCCGTAAAGCCACCCGGCCCTGCCGGCCCATCGGTGGTGATCACATGCACGGCAGCACCGAGATGTGCCATGGCGTTGCGGAAATCCTGCGGACCCACCTCTTCGGAAACCGGCCTGGTTTGACTGAACGCTGCGGCGGCCATGGCGCGCCTCCTTCTGGCGATCGACAAATGCCGCGAGCGCAAAGCGGGAGAGCCGAAGAGCCGAAGAGCCGAAGAGCCGAAGAGCCCTGTCTCACATTCGCTTATGCGGACCGTATTCATCATAACTGCATCGAAGGTACATAATACGATTATTATTTCAAGCTTCAAATTTATAAGTTTCGAATTACTTCGCGAGCAATTCGACGCTGTGATACGAATGAAGAGCGCGCAGGGCGACGCTCTCATTCGCTTGCCCGCGGATATATTTCATGTTTAAACTTTCATGCATCGCCCTGCTTCGAGCGACCCAACCAGACCCCCGCTACCGAGAAATCCCATGCACAATCTGCGCCAAAGATGCCTGAACGGCGAACCATTGATCGGCACATTCGCCGCCATCCCGCATCCAGTTGCGATCGAGGTCACGGCTGCATCTGGCGTCGATTTCCTTTGCATCGACTGGGAACATGCGCAGATTTCCCGCGAGCGGATCGAAGATCTCGTCCGTGCCGCCGATATCCATCACGTGCCGGCGATCGTTCGGGTGCCGGGCCATGCGCCGGAAGCAATCGCCGCAGCGCTCGATTCAGGCGCCGCCGGCGTCCTCGTGCCGCGCGTTTCGACGGCAGCACAAGCGGCGGCGGCGGTCCAGGCCACGCGTTATCCACCACTCGGCGCGCGCGGCGTCGGCCCCGGGCGTGCGGCAGGTTACGGCTATCGCATACCGGACTACCTTGCCTCGGCCAATGACAGCCTGCTACTGGCTATCCAGGTGGAAACCGCCGAAGGCCTTGGCAATATCGATGCAATCGCCGCCGTGGATGGTGTCGACCTGATCTTCATCGGCCCCGGCGACCTCTCTGTCTCGATCGACGCGATGGGGCCGGCCAAAGCCGAAAGGCTGAATGCCGCCATCGAAACAATCGCTTCGGCGAGCCGTAAGACAAACAGGCGCGCCGGCATTTTCCGCCCGTCGCCGGACGATATCGACAGATGGGCGAAATCGGGGATTACGCTCTTTATTCTCGCCAGCGATACGATGTTCCTCGGTGCCGGTGTCGCAGCCGGCGTGCAGGCCGCGCGCAACAAGACCAAGGCGTAAGCGAAAAATGGTTCTCCGCAGCGATCCATTCGGGATATTTCAGAAATGAAGGAAGTGCTTTACAGATCGTTCGGCGGACCGGAAGTCCTCGAATATGTCGACATTCCCGATCCTGTCGCAGGCGAAGGCGAGGTACTGGTGCGATTGGAGGCGGCCTGTGTCGCGCCCTTCGACTGCAAGCTCCGCCAGGGCCTGTTACAGGATCATTTCAAGACGACATTCCCGGCGATCCCCGGTCGTGAAGGCACAGGCACGGTCGAGGCGGTCGGTCCTGGTATCATTGATCTGAAACCGGGCGACCAAGTCTGCGTGCTCGCCGGCGCGGCGCAGAAGGGCACCTATGTCGAAAAGATCGCCCTGCCCCGCAGCGGCGTCGCACTTCGTCCGGCCAACCTCACGCCTGTGCAGGTAGCGGCAGGCTTGAATGCCGGCATCAACGCCACCGTCTGTTTCGATATAGCGGCGGTGAGAGCCGGCGAACAGATTCTGGTCCATGGTGGGGCTGGGGCAGTCGGCGGCATATTGGTGCAGCTTTGCCATCATGCCGGTGCCGAGGTGATAGCAACCTGCCGCGCATCCAATAAGGACTACGTGCTCTCGCTCGGAGCAGACCGAGCCGTCGCTTATGACGGCGAGGATTTCGGCATGCTCCGGGACATCGACATCGTCTTCGACCTGATCGGCGGCGAGGTCCATGACCGCTCTTATCCCGTCATGAAGCGCGGCGGTCGCCTCATATACCTGAACGCCCTGCCGATCGTCGATCGTGGTGCCGAATTCGGTGTCACCGTCATGCTTGGCTACAAAGGTCCCGGCGACAATCCGCTGATGATCAAGAGGGTGATCGAAATGATGTCGGCGGGCGCATTCACACCGCAGGTGTCATCGACTATGCCACTTTCCGAGGCCGCCGAGGCACATCGGCTGATCCAGTCGGGGAATGTCACGCGCGGTCGACTTGTCCTGACCATCTAATCAGCCCGGCCGAACTTCATCCGTCGCCATCGGATAGTGAAGATTGCCGCCCTCGTAGGGTGGGAATTTCTCGAAATCGGCTCGCAATTCCAGCCGCGCCGGCGATGCGAGCGCAGCCGTCAGTGCATCCGCGCTGTCGAACATCACGCGATTGCGCTGCATATGATTGGCACGCGGCCAAGGCAGGCTGCCGCACCAGTCGACACGCGTGAGAATTTCGATGGCACGGATGCCGGGAAAGCGACGCATGACTGGCGGATGACTGGCGATATAGTTCGAAAGCCACAGATTGATGTCCGCGGCAGGACCGGGATAGTGCACGACAAAACTGCAGGGCACGCCTGACGGCCCCGGCTTGACGATGGGATCATCGACCGGGAAAGGCCTGACATAGAAAACCTGCTGACGGATTTCCGCCTCGCCGACCTCGCCGAGCAGACCGGGACCGACCAGAGCCTGCAGCGGCCCTCCTGCAGTGACCGCAGCCTCCAGAACCGGCAATTCGGCGAAATACAATTGCAGCGACAGCGGCGGCGGCGGACCATCATCGATGAATCTGTCGCGGGTGGTTTCCGGCGTAAAAATCAACGCCCGCTCAAGGCCGGGGACAGAAGCGAGCAGCGTCCTGAGCTGGGGCAACGCGCTGTCTGCCAGGTGCATCAACTGGCCTGGACGATTCTCGAAAGACAGGAAATAAGCGAAGGGCATCAGCGTCTTAACCACACATTCTGAATCAGTTTCATAGATTGGCGCATGGAGGTTCTGCGCCGTCTCGCAACAACGTCGCTGCTTGCTCCACATTAGTTTCAAGCTTAAAGCAATTTGTCAATCGACATGGCCGGCGCCATCGTTCACTCCGACGCGACACTATGGTCGCGATCGCCATCTTGTTCACCCATCGCTCACATAACTATCATTATGAATTGAAGAGCGAATTGCGCGATAGAAGAGTATGTCTGAAAGAATCGGAGCCGTGGCCAAACACGTGGGCATCATCAACTCCCGCACGAAAGGGAAAGCGCACATCGCCTCCGGGCTTGTGCTGGCGAGTTTCATCGTCACGCATTTCCTCAATCACAGCCTCGGCCTGATTTCCGTCGATGCGATGGAGGCGGGACGCCACGTCTTCAATCTCTTCTGGCGCAGCTGGCTGGGCACGACACTGCTCTACGGCGCGCTTCTCGTCCACTTTCTTCTGGCACTCGATGCCGTCCACCGCCGGCACAGCCTGTCGATGCCGACGGGAGAACTGGTCAAGATCATCTTCGGCCTTTCCGTGCCCTTCCTGATTCTCGGCCATGTCGTCGGCACGCGCGTCGAATATATGATGACCGGCTATGACAAGAGCTATCCGGAAGTGCTGCGGGCCCTCTGGTCTTCCGCTTTCTCCGCCACACTTCAAATCACCGCCGCAATTGTCGTCTGGACGCATGGCTGCCTCGGCTTCTGGTTCTGGCTGAGGGGCCGCGGCTGGTTCCCTCGCTGGGCGCCATTCCTGCTCGTGTTCGCCGTCGTGGTCCCCGTTCTGGCGCTGATGGGCTTTGTCAATGCGGCCCGGGAAGTGTCGTCCCTGCCGCCGGAACCTGGCCGCTATATGCGCGACCCGGCCATCCTCGGCAATGCCCGCGTGCTGATTTTCGCCGGACTGTTCGCGACGATCTTCGGCACGCTGCTGGCCAAGGTGCTGCCGCAGGTGGGCCGTGTCCAGGTCCGCTACCAGGGGGGCCGCTCCATCACCGTCAATCCGGGCTTCAGCGTGCTCGAAGCGAGCCGCGCCGCCGGCATTCCGCATGTCTCGGTCTGTGGCGGGCGCGGACGTTGTTCGACCTGCCGCGTCCGAATCCTCGAAGGCCTGGAAGACCTGCCGCCACCGGGAGAGCGGGAACGCGCCACGCTCGCCAAGATCCGTGCGCCGCGCGACGTGCGGCTTGCCTGCCAGCTCCACCCCCRCCGCGATGTCACCATAGCGCCGCTGCTCGATGCCGCTGCCCTTGCCCAGGCCAACTTGCTGCAGCCCGAGACTGGTGCTTCGAGCGGCCAGGAGCGGCAGGTGGTGGCACTGTTCTGCGACCTGCGCGGCTTCACCCGGCTTGCCGAACAGAAGCTGCCTTATGATGTCGTCTTCCTGCTCAACCGCTACTTCGCCATGGTGGGAGAAGCCGTGGAGGCCAATGGCGGCGTGGTCGACAAGTTCATCGGCGATGGCGCCATCTCGCTGTTCGGGCTGGCCACGGATTTCGACGAAGCCTGCCGGCAAGCGCTCACTGCCACCGTGCGGCTCGCGACAGGAATGAAAACGTTGAACGAGTCTTTTCAGGGCGAACTCGATGCGCCGCTCAGGATCGCCATGGGCCTGCATGGCGGCCCGGCGATCATCGGCCGCATCGGCTATGGCAAGGCCAGCGCACTGACGGCGGTCGGCGATACGATCAACACGGCAAGCCGGCTGGAAGGCCTTGCCAAACAGCACGATGTCGAACTGGCGGTCTCCGCCCGTATCGCCGAAACCGCCGGCCTGTGGTTCTCCGAGGACGCAAGCCAGGAATTGGTGATCCGCGGCCGTTCCGCCACGCTGGAGACGCTTATGATCCCGCATGCGGCTGATATCGAGCGTTTCCTCAAGGTCAGTGCTTGACTGCCAACGCCTGCAACACCCTACTGCCAGGCCAAAGACTGCGACACTGGAAAAATCTTCGTAGGCTTGGAGCATGTCGCCTGAAAGTGGGAACCGGTTTCAGGATAACGACATGCGCAAAAACAAAGATGTAGAGCGCGGTTCTGATTTCATCAGAACGCAAAGCGCTCTAGCAATCACCAGCAAAGCGCAGGCGTCGACACGCTCTGATCCCAGAGCGTCAGCTCCGCGTCGCTCAGAATCGCGAGCGTCACGGAAAGCCCCGCCATATCCAATGATGTCACATAGGTGCCCACAAGAGAGCGCGCGACGACGATGTTTTCAGCTTCGAAATGACGTCGCGCAATACCATAGGCAAGATAGAGTTCCGACGATGGCGTGCCGCCGAAGCCGTTGATGAACAGCAGCGGATTGCCGTCCGGGATGGTGCCGAAATCCGCAAGGATCGTCCGGCAAAGCGAGGCAACGATCTCCGTGGCGCTGCTGAACGGCTCGCGCGCCCGGCCTGGTTCACCATGAATGCCGACACCGACCTCCATTTCATTCTCGCCGAGCACGAAAGTCTCGCGACGTGTATTGGGCACTGCCACACCGCGTAGCGCCACACCCATGCTGCGAATGCGGGCATCAAGCCCATCGCCCAAGGCTTTGAGCGCCCCTAGCCCGGCGCTGTTCTCGGCAGCGGCGCCGATCAGTTTCTCGACGATCAGCGTGCCGGCCACACCGCGGCGCCCCTGACTGCGGCTGCCATGGGCGACATCGTCCCTGACCACCACCATTTCGATGGCGTGGCGCGCGGCCGCCATTTCGGCCGCCATCTCGAAATTCATCACGTCGCCGTCATAGTTCTTGACGATCAGAAGGCAGCCGGCACCGGTATCCATCTCCTCGATCGCCGCGACGATCTGGTCCGGCGTCGGCGAGGTGAAGATATGGCCGGTACAAGCCGCATCGAGCATGCCGGGACCGACGAAGCCGACATGCAGCGGTTCATGCCCGGCACCGCCGCCGGAAATGATCGCGACTTTGCCGGAAACAAGATCGCCGCGGCGGATGAATTTGCGGTCGCGGCCGAATACGAGCTGGCGCTCATGGGCGCGCACAAAGCCATCCAGGCTTTCCGCCACCATGTTCTCCACCGCGTTGATGAATTTCTTCATTCGGCTCTCCCCGCGGATATCTTAGAGCGCGCCTCCTCCGCCATCAACTCCCGCTACTCCTCGCCCGACGTCAACGCGGCGATCTTCTGGATGAATTCTGCGACCGCTTCGTCGAACTTGCGGTTCTTCTTCTCGTCGCCAAGGTCAGGCACCGTCAACGTCAACTGGCGGCTTCCATCGCTGCCGCGCAGGTCGGGCAGCTTACCGGGATGGGCAAGCTGGTAGGCTTCAAGGAAGCGCTCTTGTTCGGCGGGGCTGAAATGGCAAACGCGAAAGATGGTTTCGAGATGCCGTGAGGGCAAAGGTGTCGCATAGGCCGGGCTGGTGACCTGGGTAACGAAGCTGCGATGCTTGCCGAGCGCCGTCGCCAGCCGCTGCCGCGTGCCGGACGGACGGTTGTCGATAATGCCCGACAGCATGGTCTTGTAGACGATGATCGCATCGTCGTCGGCCGTCTCACGCGCCATTCTTGCCCTCACTCCCATTCGCGTTGAGCCCCGCGATCTCCAGGCTTATCGGAACCAGGCGCGCAGACGCCATCGAGAAATTCCTAAAACCACAGGCGAGCAGCCGCGCCGAAAAATTCGCATCTCCAGCGATATCGCCGCAAACGCTGACTGGAATACCCATGTCACCGGCCGCAGAGACAGCAAGTCTCAGCAGCCGGAACAGCGCCTCGCTTGCTTCCCCATGCAAGGGGGCCACGAGCGGATTGTCGCGCGCGGCGGCGGCAAGGTATTGCGCCAGATCATTGGTGCCGAAGGAGAAGAAGGCCGCCTCGCCGAAAAGATCGAGCGTCAACGCCGCCGCCGGCACCTCGACCATGATGCCAACAGGCGGAATTCCATAGGCCATGCCGCGACGGCCGAGATTGGCGGCCTCCTCGTCGAAGATCGCGCGCATTGCCTGGAGTTCCGACGGCACCGTCACCATGGGCAGCATGGCACGGAGGTTCCCGGCCGCGCCGGCGCGCATCAGCGCCCGGGCCTGTGTACGGGCCACTTCCGGTCGTGCCAGCAGCAAGCGCGTGCCACGGACACCGAGGAAAGAGGTATCCTCCGCACCACCAAGACCGCGCATCGCCTTGTCGCCGCCGAGGTCGAACATGCGGATCGTCACCGGCTTTTCACCAGCCCAGTCGAGAATCCGGCGATAGGCTTCGCATTGCCGCTCTTCGTCGATCACATCGGCCGGTGTCGACATCATGAATTCCGTGCGCACCAAGCCGATGCCGTTCACCGCCGCCGGATCAAAGCAGTCGATATCGGCTATGTCATTGACATTGAGCCAGAGGCCGATAGACGCGCCATCGGCCGTGCGCAAAGCACCGCCGGCAGGGGCAGCATAGTCGGCATCGGCCTGAGCAGGTGGCGCGATCGGCACGGCGTCGGCGCTCGGATTGACGACCGCACGGCCCGTCGTGCCATCAAGCAGGATCGTTTCGCCCTGCTCCGCCGACAATCCGCGCAACCCAACCGCCATCGGCACCGATTTCGCCCGGGCGAGCAGCGCCACATGGCTGGCCGCGCTACCACCAGTCAGCGCCACGCCGCCGCCCTTGGTCCAGTCATGGGCGAGAAACAGGCTGGGCGCGATATCCCGGGCAACGAAGATCGTCCCTTGCGGAAAATCAGCCACCGGCCGACCGGTCAGCACGGCCAGAACCCGGTTCTTGATATCGACAACATCGGCGGCGCGCGCCGAAAACACGTCGTCGCCGGAAGATTCGATATCGGCGATATAAGCATCGAGCCCACCCGCCCAGGCGAGCGCCGCACTGTCGCCGGCGGCGACGCGTAGCATTGCCAGTTCGAGGATTTCTTCGTCGAGCAGCATTTCGATCTGAAAGTCGAGGATTTCCGCACTCTCGACATCCGAACGGCTGATCAGCGCTTCGAGTTCGGCAATCGCCACGCCGACGGCAGCCGTGAGATTCTGCCGCTCGATAGCGACGCTGACCTGGGCTGGATACGGCTCCGCCCGGTCGACGGCTATATGCGCCGGGCCGCAGGCAATGCCGGCGGAAGCCGCCTGCCCTTCGACCTCATGTGGGGCGGCCATGCTTCTTTTCCTCATCGAAATTGCGCGCGACCAGGCCCCTCAACGCCTCGATCGCCTCTTCGGCCCGCATGCCCTCGGCCCGAATCTTCAGCCGCGCGCCGCGCCGGATCTTTGCGCCCATGATCTTGACGATGCTCTTGCCGTTCAGCCAGACGCCGCTGCCATTGACCTCGACCTCGATGTGGCAGGGAAAACTCTTGGCGAGCCGCGTGAAGGTGACGGCAGGGCGGGCATGCAGGCCAATCCGGTGCGTGACTTCGATCTCCGCCTGCCACCGGGTCGCCGACCGCTCCAGATTTTGCCGCTCGCTCGAACCGGTCATCAGGGCGACAACTCTTCAGCCGTGGCTACGACTTTGGCCAATGAGGCGCCGCCCGACGCTTCGGCTGCCGCGATCACCGAACCCTCGACCAGCGGCGCATTGCAGATGGTGACGCGCGAAGAACGCGGATGGCCGAGCATCTCGATCGCCATTTCGCTATTGGTCTCCGCACCGCCGAGATCGACAAAGACGGCAACGCCGGCATCCGACCAGGCCGCCTGGATCGCGGCCAGGATGCCTGCCGTATCGGTGCCAAGCCCACCTTCCGGATTGCCGCCCGACCAGGCGAGCGGCACGCAATCGCCAACCATCTGCCGCACCATGTCGGCAGTCCCTTTCGCTACCAGCGGCGAATGCGACACGATGACGATCCCGACATTGGCGGCTGGCGCGGTCATTGCAGATGATACTCCCTGAGATATTCGCATATGGCCACGGTGAGCCGGGCACAGCTGAACGCACCCGGATCGACATGGCCGATCGACCGCTCGCCGAGAAAGGACGCCCGCCCGCGCCGTGCCAGCATGGCCTTCGTCGCCCAGGCCGCCGTCTCGGCGCGCGCGGCAATCCCGCTCAGTGCGGCACGGCTTACCACCTCGGCATGGACGGGGTAAAGCACGTCGAGCAGCGTCTTATCGCCCGGGCCGGAGCGGCCACGTCGCGCCACGGCGGCGATCGCCTTCTCCAGCGCCGAGCCAAAATCCTGACCTTCGTCGGCGGCAAGCGCCCGGCCAAGCTCGATCATCAGCGTGCCATAGAGCGGCCCGGCGGCACCGCCTATGCTCATCACCAGCGTCATGCCGATTTTTTCCAGCGCTTCGGGCAGCGGATAGCCAGCCAGTTCCGGACAGGCCGCGACCAGAGCCTCGAAGCCGCGCAGCATGTTGGTGCCGTGGTCGCCATCGCCGATGGCGCTATCGAGCCGGGAAAGTTCGTCGGACCGGCGCGCGATTTCCTCGCGGCAGATCCGTATCAGACCGGAAATATGCACGCTGTCGAGATGCACGTTCCCCTCCCCGATCCCGGTTTCCATCCCCTCAGGCAATTCCGGCCGCCACCTCGAACACACCGGCGACGGCCACAGCGCCCGGATCGGCAATGCCCGCCAGATTGCTCTCGCTGACATAGGAGGCACGGCCCGCTTTCGCCTTGGTCATCGCCTTCGTCGCCTCCGCACCGGCCCGCGCGGCTTTGGCCGCCACGGCGATGCCGTCACCCGCCAAAGCGCGGAGCCCCGGATCGAGCGCATCGATCATGGTACGCGCACCCGGCATCGCCCCGCCATAGAAGACCATCCGGTCCAACCCCGCAAGCAGAGCAGACGGCAAATCAGCCTTTTCCTGCAAAGCCTTGCCGGCGGCGGTGAAGAAGATCGACAGCAACACGCCACTCGATCCGCCCATGCTGGTCCCGAGGATAGCGCCAATGGAGCCAAGCGTTGCCGCAGTATCCGCAAGCGGCAGGCTGCCGAGCTTCGCCTGCACTG
Source organism: Rhizobium sp. P2_G9 (assembly GCF_056403475.1). Taxonomy (NCBI): domain Bacteria; kingdom Pseudomonadati; phylum Pseudomonadota; class Alphaproteobacteria; order Hyphomicrobiales; family Rhizobiaceae; genus Rhizobium; species Rhizobium sp. P2_G9. Next base: position 100,405 of record NZ_JBFUFK010000017.1, read on the forward strand.
ACCGGGCACCCGTCGCCACCGTCGAGCCGGTATCACCATCGCCGGCGCGGGCGTCGAGCCGATTGAGTTCGGCTTCCTGCGCGACGAGGAAATCACAGACCTTCAACAGGAAGGTCTCCGTTACGGCATGGCTGCTCGCCGCATGCATCGCATCGGCCGGCGCCTTCGGTGCGGCAATGACCTGGATCGCATGCTTCTCCGTCGCCGGTATCCAGGCGCGTGGTGCCACGGCTGCTTGCAGCGCCTTGCTCCGCGCCGCATCAAGCTTGATCAGCGACAGCGAAAAGCCGTTCATGTTGAGCGCCGTCATCAGTGGCGCCGGGCCGATGATCAGTTTCACCCGAGCCGCCAGCGACGAGGCCAGCACGACATGGGCGATCAGGCTCAATTCCAGCGGCGGCACCGCACCGAGATTGTTGATCAGTAAAGCATAGTCACCATCCGGTGAAAGCCTTGCCGACAGCCGCTCCGCCATTGTCGCCACCAGCGCCGAGGCCTGCTGAAGCGCGATGCGCTCGACACCAGGTTCACCATGGATGCCGAGGCCGAGTTCGCCTTCCTCCGGTCCGAGATGCTCTTCGTGATCGCGACCGGGAATGGAGCAGGACGACAGCGAGACACCGAGCGAGACGATGTCCGCTGCCGCTGCCCGCGCCGCCATAGATACGGCGGCGAGGTCTTCACCCTTCTCTGCGAGATAGCCGGCGATCTTGTGAATGAAGAGCGTGCCCGCCACCCCGCGCGGCTGGACGATGTCCGGCAGCGCGATGTCATCGGCGACGATCACCATTTCCACCGCAAAGCCTTCGGCCCGAGCCTTCTCCGCGGCGAGGCCGAAATTCAGCCGGTCACCGGTATAGTTCTTGACGATCAGCAGGCAGCCCTTCGGCCCGGTCACCGCCCGGATCGCCGTCAGCACCGCATCGACGCTCGGAGAGGCAAAAATCTCGCCCGACACCGCCGCTGTCAGCATGCCCTGCCCGACAAAGCCGGCATGCGACGGCTCATGCCCCGCCCCGCCGCCGGAGACCAGCGCCACCTGCGACTTATCCCAGTCGGCGCGCAGGATCACCTTGATGTCCGGATAGCTGTCGAGGCGCGCGAGCCGGCCTTCCGGCGTCGTCGCCAGGAGCCCGTCCAGCGCCTCCGTGACGATGTTTTCCTTGCTGTTGAAGAAATGCTTCATCGAAGTCTTCCCGTCCGTTTGTCTTTTTCGTCCGGCGATGAACGCCGGATGTTCATGCAAATGTCGTCAGAGCCGCTGCCCTTCTGCGCTGAAATAGAGTGGGTTCTTGAGCGTCAGGCTGATCCGGTCCCCAGACCGGATGTGCAGATAGGGATCGGCCAATGTCACCAGCTTATGACTACCCACCTTGATATGCAGATGGTTCTGGTCGCCCAGATGCTCGATCCAGTCGATCTCGGCATTGGCATTGCCACCGGTGGCGATCTCAAGATGCTCGCTCCTGGCACCGACGCTCCGCGCGCCGGCCGGAACATGGCCACCGGGCAGAAGGTCCGCCGGCAGGATGTTGATATGCGGCTGGCCCAATCGTGCGGCGACATGCAGGTTGGCGGGGTTGGTGTAGATCTCGCGCGGCGTGCCGATCTGCACCAGCTTGCCTTCCGACAGGATGCCAATCCGGTCGGCCATGGTCATCGCCTCGATCTGGTCGTGGGTGACGTAGAGCATGGTCGAGCCGAGCTCTTTCTGGATGCGCTTCAGCTCCAGCCGCAATTCGCCGCGCAGTTTGGCGTCAAGCGACGACAGCGGTTCGTCCATCAGGTAAATCGCCGGCCGCCGCACCAGGGCCCGGCCGATGGCGACGCGTTGCATCTCGCCGCCTGAGAGCCGGGTGGCGCGGTTTTCCAGCTTATGGTCGATCCGCACCATTTTCGCGACGTCGCGAACGCGGGCGTCGATCTCGGCCTTGGTCGCCTTCCGTGCCGGCGATTTCAGGGGGAACGCCAGGTTCTCGTAGACCGTCAGATGCGGATAGAGCGAATATTGCTGGAAGACGAAGGCCACGTCGCGGCCAGCCGGCGCCTGCGAACCCATTTCCCGGCCGCCGATGCCGATCGTGCCCTTCTCAGGGTGCTCCAGCCCGGCGATCAGCCTCAGCGTCGTCGTCTTGCCCGCCCCAGTCGGACCAAGCAGGACGACAAATTCGCCATTGGCGATCGAAAGATTGAGGTTGTCGACCGCGACCTTGTCACCGAATGTCTTGGTGATCCCTCTGAGAATGACGTCAGCCATGGGCCGTTCCTTCATAAAGCGAAGATGGGATGGCGCGACCGGATCTGGCGTCGAACACCGAAAGCATTTCCGTGTTGAGTTCGAGGCCGACGGTCTCGCCGATGCGGAAATCGCGATCGGCCGGCAGGCGGGCTTTGACCAGCCCGGTCGGCGTTTCAACCGCCACGATCTGGTTGGTGCCAAGATATTCGCTGCCATAAATCGAGCCGCGCAGAGCGGAACTATCAGAGAAGCGGATATGCTCCGGCCGGATGCCAAGCGCCAATTCGCCCGGTGCGACATCGGCATGGATTTCCGGCACACCGACAGCAATCCCGGCGACGGAAACCGAGCGCGCGCCCTTCTGCAAGCCGCTCTGGAAGCGCATGAAATTCATCGGCGGCGAGCCGATGAAGTCGGCGACATACATCGTGGCCGGGCGATTGTAGATTTCCTGCGGCGTGCCGAATTGTTCGATGACGCCATGGTTCATCACCGCGATCTTGTCGGCCATCGCCATGGCTTCCAACTGGTCATGGGTGACGTAAACAGTCGTGGCATGGATACGGTTATGCAGTTCGCGCAGTTCGCGGACCATGACGTCGCGAAATTCGGCGTCGAGCGTACCGAGCGGCTCGTCCATCAGGAAGCATTTGGGCCGGCGAACGATTGAGCGGCCCAGTGCCACTCGCTGCCGGTCACCGCTCGCCAGACCTGAGACCGACCGGTTGAGGATATGCGTGATCTGCAGCAGCCGCGCCGTCTCCTCCACCCGCGCCTTGATCTCGGCCCGTGGCACACCCTGCGACAGCAGCGGAAAGCCGATATTCTTGCGCACATTCATATGTGGATAGAGCGCGAACAGCTGGAAGACAAAGGCGATGTCGCGGGCACTCGCCCGGTTGAAGGTCACGTCCTCGCCGCCAAGATAGATCGCACCGCTGGTCGGCAGTTCGAGCCCGGCGATCATCCGCAGCGTCGTGGTCTTGCCACAGCCCGACGGTCCCAGCAGCGCCAGGAACTCGCCGTCATGGACGACGAAACTCGAGTCCTGCACGGCGACGAAATCGCCGAACTCTTTCCTGAGATTCTGTATCCGGATTTCCGCCATGTCAGTGCTCCGGGAATTTCGACACGATGATGAACATGGCCGTACCGGCAAGCAGCACGATCAGCGAATAGGTGTAGAGTACCAGCGCGAAAGGTTGGAACAGCATCAGGAAGCCGAGCGCGATCAGCGCCGTGGCGACATTCTCCATCGGCCCGCGCCGGAAGAAGAAGGGATGGTTGTGCCGGGATTTCGGCGTTGGTTCGGACGTTGTCGTCATTTGCGGACCGCTCCGAAGGTGATGCCACGCAGCAATTGCTTGCGCAGGAGAATGGTGAAGACGAGGATCGGCACAAGGAAGATGGTTGTGCCGGCGGCCACGGCCGGCCAGTCCTGCCCGCCTTCGCCGATGATCGTCGGGATGAAGGGTGGTGCCGTCTGCGCCTCGCCGGAGGTCAGCAGTGCCGCGAAGGCATATTCGTTCCAGGCAAAGATCAGGCAGAAGATCGCCGTTGCTGCAATGCCGGTGGTTGCCTGTGGCAGCACGACTTTCCAGAAGGCCTGCAGCCGCGAATAGCCGTCGACCATCGCCGCTTCCTCATATTCCCGCGGGATTTCGTCGATGAAACCCTTGAGCAGCCAGACGGCGAGCGACACGTTGACGGCGGTGTAGAGCAGGATCATGCCAACCGCAGTGTCGGACAGCCCCAGCTCGCGATACATGAGGTAGATCGGGATCGCCACGGCGATCGGCGGCATCATGCGTGTCGACAGGATGAAGAACAGCAGATCGTCAGCCAGCGGCACTTTGAAGCGCGAGAAGCCATAGGCCGACAGCGTGCCGAGGAAGACGGCGAGGAAAGTCGAGCCGAAAGCGATGATCAGCGAATTGATGAAGCGCGGCAGGAAATTCGATGGACCGGCAATCACCATGTTGCGCTTGCGGGTCACCTGGTCGCAGATGCCCTGCGGCGCGCCCAGCGACTGGATATATTCCGGCGTCTGCCGGGTGCGCGTGGTGAAGAGGTTGCAATAACCTTCCAATGACGGCTGGAACACCAGCTTCGGCGGATAGCTGATCGAATCCGGCGGCGATTTGATGCTGGTGAGAAAGATCCAGGCCAGCGGCACGATGGTGATCAGCGCATAGAGGATGACGAGCGTCGCGGCGATGCGCTTGGAGGTCATGCTCGGTTCGACGACCGAATGGGCGGAATTTACGGCGCTCATCTCTGCTTCACCTTGTTAAGGGCCTTGACATAGATGTTGGCGAGGCCGAACACCGCGACGAAGAGCACGATGGCGAAAGCCGAGGCACGACCGGTCGCCCAGCTCTCGAAGGCCTCGCGCTTGAGCGTGATCGAGGCGACCTCGGTCGTCGATCCAGGGCCGCCGCCGGTGAGCAACGTCACCATGTCGAACATCTTGAAATTCTCGATGCCGCGGAACAGCACCGCCAGCATGATGAAGGGCAGCGCCATCGGCACGGTGATCGACCAGAATTGCCGCCAGGGAGAGGCACGGTCGACCTCGGCTGCTTCATAGATATAGTCGGGGATCGAACGCAGCCCGGCGAGGCAGATCAGCATCACATAGGGCGTCCACATCCAGGTATCGACGATGACGATCGCCCAGGGCGCCAGGTCGACATTGCCGAGCATCTGGATGTCGGAGGGCTGCAGGCCGGTGAAGAACGACACGACATAGGCGAACAGGCCGATCTGCGGCTCATAGAGGAAGCGCCAGAAATTGCCGACCACAGCCGGCGACAGCATCATCGGGATAAGGATGATCGTCGTCCAGAAGGCATGGCCGCGGAATTTCCGGTCGATCAGATAGGCAAGCCCGAAGCCGATGACCGTCTGCAGAATGATCGTCCAGAGGACGAAATGCGCCGTCGTCTGCATCGCGGTCCAGATATCGCTGTCGGTGAGCACGCGCTCGTAGTTGCGCAAGCCCACATTCTGCAGCGGCACGTTCGGCCGATTGGCGCGGTAATTGGTGAAGGACAGATAGATCGCCCAGATGAGCGGAAAGATGTTGATCGCAAGTAGAAGGATGATGGTCGGCGAGATGAACAGCCAGGCGATCGTCCGGTCGGAGAAACCGCGGATCCGGCTCGCCACCGGCTGTGGTGTCGCATGTGCTGCCGCATTGGCAGCCTTGTCGACAATAGAGGGGTTGGAAATGCTCAAGACGTCACCTGATCGTATGGACATGAGGCATCTGGCGGCCCGGCCATTGCCGGTCCGTGCCGCCAGGGGAGAGAATAACGCGCAATCCGCGATATTCCAAAGCCGGTTCAGGGCTCAGAGCTTGCCGTCGTCCTGGAAGGTTTCGGTCCAGTCCTTCACAAGGCCGTCCAGCGCTTCCTTGGCGGTGCCGTTGCCGGCCACGACATAGTTGTGGACGCGCTTCTGCATGGCCTGCAGCAGTGTCGCATAGCTCGGCTCGGCCCAGAAATCCTTGACGATCGCCATGGAGTCGAGGAAGGCTTGGGCATAGGGCTGGCTCTTGGCGAAGTCAGGCGCGTTGACGACCGCTTTCAGGCAAGAATAGCCGCCGAGTTCCCACCACTTCTTCTGCACATCCGACTGCGCGAACCACTTGATGTATTGAAGAGCAGCGTCACGCTTGTCTGAATAGGAGACCACCGAGATGCCCTGCCCGCCGAGCTGGGCGAAATGTGCCTTCTCCGCCGGGTTGGGGAAGAAGCCGATGCGGTCGCCGCCGACTTTCTCGTCCTTGTAGAGGCCAGGCCAGGTGAAGGCGAAGTTCATCTGCATGGCGACCTGGCCGGATTTGAAGGCGTCGGCCGATTCCACCATGTAGACGTTGGAGCTGCCCGGAGGCGTGCAGCAGTCATAGAGCTTCTTGTAGAATTCCAAACCCTTGACGGCATCGTCGGAATTGACGAAGCCTTGCATGTCATAGGGCTTCTTCGGATTGTCGTACTGGAAACCCCAGTCGTAGAGCACGTTGGTGACGCCCATGGTGATGCCTTCCGAGCCACGCTCGGTATAGATCGAGGCACCATAGACCGTCTTGCCATCGATCTGCCGCTTCTGGAAGAACTCGGCAATCTGCATCAGTTCGTCGTAGGTTTTTGGCGCCGCCAGGTCGTGGCCGTACTTTTCCTTGAATTCCTTCTGCAGTTCCGGCTTTTCGAACCAGTCCTTGCGATAGGTCCAGCCGACCACGTCGCCCATGGCCGGCAGCGCCCAATAGTTCGGCGAGTTCTTCGGCCATTCGGAATAGCCCAGCACCGTCGCCGGCACGAAGTCATCCATCTTGATGCCGTTCTTGTCGAAGAAGTCATTCAGCTTGACGTAATGGCCGTTCTCTGCCGAGCCACCGATCCATTGGCTGTCGCCGATGATCAGGTCGCAGAGCTTGCCATGCGAGTTGAGTTCGTTGAGGAAGCGGTCGGCATAGCTCGTCCACGGGACGAACTCGAATTTCATGTCGATCTTGGTCTTGGCGGTAAAATCCTTGGAGAGTTCCACCAAGGCATTGGCCGGGTCCCATGCGGCCCAGCAAAGCGTCAGCGTTTCCGCCTTCGCCAGGTTCGGCAGCGCCGAAGACATCACGGTCGCGCCAACAATCCCGATCAGGGACTTCCACTTCATCTGCATCCTATCCTCCCAAAAAACGGAGGCAGGCGTCACGCCCCCTCCCCGGCATTCCCCAAACCCGACATGGTCCTCGCTCTACCAATGTTGAGTTATTTGTTTAGCTACTTTAATTTTACTCAACAAGCAAGCAACAATCGTTGCTGCGGCGCAGCATTGCGCAGGAAGGCTTCTTCGGTATTGGAGAATTTGGGATAATGGCGGGGCAATCGCCTATGCGGCAAGGACCCTCTCTGGCCTGCCGGCCATCTCCCCCACAAGGGGGAGAAGACGCGCGGCATCCTCCCTGCCTCAATTGGGGCTCAGCGGAAGCCGCGGGTTAAGCTCCTCCCGCTTGTGGGGGTCCGAAGGACAGGTCGAGACCGGTGGCTCGACCCTGCAAGTTGGGGCGGGGTCTTCTAGCCATATGTGATGGTAAAGCATGCTGTACGTAGCGATCGCCACCGCTCCATGCCTATGCGCGACTCAGCGATAGCGGATGCCGTTGACGAAATAGCGAATGCATTGCCGCATATAGGCGGGCCTGTCGGTGTCACCGGGCCATTCCTCGCCCTGGCCAGTCTTGAGTGCGACGGCGCCGAACATCATGTCCATCAGGATGCCGGCCGCGACCTTCGTGTCCTCGACCGCGATCAGGCCGAGCGCCTTGCCTTCGGTTAGCCAATCGGCCAGCAAAGCCTTCGATTTGTCGCCGCCCTCCTTGCGCACCACCTGCCGCAATTCCGGGAAATGCCGTGACTCGATCAGGGTCATGCGGATAAAGCCGGCGCGCTGCTGCTCCGCCTCCGGACCGATATCGACGAGAAAGACCCGCTCGAGCTGGGTTTCCATCGGCACCTCGGAATCATGCGGCGGAAAGTCGAGCATGCTATGGCGATGTTCTTCCACCATTGCGGCGAAGAGATCGATCTTGCGCGGAAACAAGCGATAAAGCGTTCGCTTGGAGATATGGCAGCCATGGGCGATATCGTCCATCGAGGTCGCGCCATAACCGTTGCGCACGAAGAGATCAAGGGCCAGCCGGACGATTTTCGCCCGCTGCTCCTCGTCCGTGTGAACCTTCGGACGTCCCCTGCCACGTGCGACAATTTTGCCCAAGGTATGGACATCTTCCGGTCCAAATTGCCGCGCTGACTGCTGCATGACCACCCCATTCATTGACGTTCATCAATCGCCTGGACCATATCGGTACTGATGAGTTTCGTAAACATCATCAACCCGCCAAACATGGACATGCGACGATATGTCAAGGCGCGATGCGGCGAATGCAGATCAGGGCACCGGGGTGAGAACGAGACAATCAGGCGAGCAGCTCGGCCAGCTTACGGCTGGTGCCGTCCTCGTCGAGCGGCGTGTAGACAATGAGCTTGATATCGGGCTGGCTGGTCAGGCTGAGCCCAGTATATTCGAAGGCCATGCGACCCGCTATGGGGTGGTCGATGCGCTTGATGCCGGAAAGCGGGCTCAACACTTCATGTCGCGGCCACCATTGCCGGAATTCGGGACTGGCGCGATGCAGGATACCGATCAGCCGCTCGAAATCCGGGTCGCCGGCATAACGGGCACTGTCGGCGCGAAACATTGCCAGCGAATTGCGCGCCACCGCCTCCCAATCCACCAGCAGCCGACGGTGCGCGGGGTCTGCGAACACCCGATGCATGGTGTTGCGCTCGTCGCGGTCGAGGGTCTCGTAGCCGCCGAACAAAAGGTCTGCGGCCCGGTTCCAGGCGAGCACATCCCATCGGCGGCCGAGCACTTGCGCCGGCTGATGGGTGAGATTGTCGAGCATGCGCCGCAACGGCTCGCCAACCGTCTCCGGCGGCAGGCTTGCCGCGTGTCCTCCCTCCCTGGCGCCGAGCATCAACAGGTGCTGCCGCTCCGTCTCGTCCAGCTTGAGCGCATCGGCCAGCGCCTTCATCACCTGTGGTGACGGCCTCACATCCCGGCCCTGCTCCAGCCAGGTATACCAGGTCGTGCCCACACCCGCGATCATGGCGAGCTCCTCGCGCCGAAGCCCCGGCGTCCGTCTGCGCGAGCCGTCCGGCAGGCCAACTTCGGCCGGCCTCAGCCGCTCGCGACGGGAACGGAGGAAGGCCGCCAATTCGCGGCGGCGGGCTTCGTAGGGATCGAATTTCTGCTCCATTGAGCCAATCATATCAGTATCGATACCAGGATAAAACAGGAACTGTTTGGGTTTTCCCGACCGATCCATTGTGCGGCCGCGCCGGCAACAGAACGGCACATCATGATCATCAAGGAGAATTCAAATGGCATCCCAACATGCGGTCATCGTCGGCGGATCGTCCGGCATCGGCCTCGCCACCGCAGCCAAGCTTCTGCAACAGGGACTGACCGTCACCATCATCGGCCGCGACAAGGAAAAGCTGGAGGCCGCGGCACAGTCGCTGCCATCGGGCGTCCGCACGGCCTTCGCCGACGCTGAGAAGCCCGAAGACATCCATCTCGCGTTCGAAAGTGCCGGCCGGTTCGACCATATCGTGCTGGCACTCGGCAACGGTTTTGGCGGCGGGGCTTTCCCCACACTCGATATGGCCGATCTGCTCAAGGGCTTCCAGACGAAAGCCGTCGCACATGCGGCAGCCGCGCAAGCCGCCTTGCCCCATCTCAATCATGGCGGCAGCATCACTTTCGTCTCAGCCGTCAGCGCCCAGGCGGCACTGCCGGGCACGGCCGGGCTTGCGGCCGTCAATGCCGCGATCGAGACCATGGTGCCGGTGCTTGCGGTTGAACTCAAGCCGCTTCGGGTGAATGCGGTCTCGCCTGGGGTCATCGATACCCCATGGTGGAGTTTCATGCCCGATGCTCAGCGAACCGCGACATTCGATGGCTTCGCCGCCCGCACCCCGGTCGGCCGCGTCGGCCGGGCCGAAGAAATTGCCCAGGCAATCGCCTTCCTGATCGGCAATGGTTTCATGAGCGGGCATGTGCTGACATGCGACGGCGGCGTGCGCCACGGCGCGGCATAGGGCCGGCGCGCGCTCCCGATCTACGTCACGCCTGGGCGTGCTGCAAAATCCTGTTGAGATCGGTCGGCAGGGTGATGATAAAGGTGCTGCCCTTGCCGAGCGCGGACTGGACGTTGATGTCGCCGCCGAGATTGCGCACCAGCGATCGCACAAAAGCCAGCCCGATGCCCTCGCCGGGCTGGTTCTGTTCGCCCGACCGGCGGAAGAGTTCGAAAATCCGGTCGTGATCCTCAGGCGCTATGCCTCGGCCATTGTCGCTGACCGAAATCAGACATTGACCGGGGCCGTCGGGCCGAGCCTCGATGACAATTTCAATTGGGCGATCCGGCGCGCGGTATTTCACGGCATTGTCCAAGAGGTTGCCGAAGACCTGCTCGAACGAAATCTTGTCCGTGACGATCGATTTGACCTTGGCGACCACCTTCACATCGCCGCCGAAGGATGTCACCTGATGCTGGATGCTGTCGACACTGGCCTGCAGGACCGTCTCGACATCGAGTCGTTCGGGTGCCAGCTTCCGTCGGCCGTCGCGGGAAATCTTCAAAATCGCGTTGATAAGGCCATCCATCTTTTTCGTCGACGCGCGGATGAAGCCGATCGCTTCCGGCACATCCTCGCTGACGGCAGTTCGCGCCTGCAGGATCTCGTCCGGGGTCGGCTGGCGTTCATCGGCAAGCACGTAACCGCCGACCTCCTTCAACGCCACATCGAGCTCGCTGAGGAAGCCCATGATGTTGACCAGCGGCGCCCTGAGGTCGTGGGTGATGATATAGGCAAAGCGCTGGATTTCCTGATTGGCGCGGATGAGATCGCGTGTCCGCTCGTTGACGCGCAATTCAAGTCCTTTGTTGAGGATATCGAGCTCCTGGCGCGCATGCGACAGGCTCTGGACATACTCGAAAATGACGTAGGCTGCACCACCGACGACAATCAGGATGGCAGCCGCGCCGCCGAGGATGACCCAATAAAGCGTGCCTGCCGCATCGAGCTGATCACGGACGATGATCTGCAGCCGGCCATCGGTATAGGCCAGTGTATCATCCAGAGTGTCGCGGATATCGACCATATAGTTCCGCCCGACATCGGTTTTCATCAATGCCAAAGCGTCGGCCATGTGCCCGCCGCGCGCGAGATCGACGGTCTTCTTCAGTTCGACCATCTTCCCGGCTATGTCGCTGTTCAGCGTCGCGAGCCTGGCCCTGTATTCCGGAAAATTCTGGATGTAGCCGTCAAGCTTCTTCTCTCGTACGGGAATATCGATAACTGCGCCGTCATAAGGCGCCAGGTAGCGCTGGTCGCCTGTCAGCATAAAACCGCGCTGCCCGGTCTCGGCGTCCTGCACGACACGGAAGAGATCTACGATACCGCTGCGAACGCGGCGCAACGCTAGCGTCTCCTCCGAATAGGTGCTGTTGGCCTTGCTGAGCCAGATCGAGGTGCCGACAATGGTCACCAGCACCACGACACCGAGGGCGAGCATAATCAATGTAAAGCGCAGAAAGGATGCGCTGGATCTCATCCGGGTGCTCCTTGGGGCGAACCATCTTTTTAGACACGGACCAGCAGGAATGAAAGCGCTGTTGAAAAGGCTGTGCGATAATGCACCGAAGTTGAAGCGACCTGCTCTTGGAGAGTGTCGGCCGTTCCGGGAGTTTGACAGTACGCCCTAACGCAGCAGGCCTTGCCCACCGTCCACCCAGACCGGCGCTCCCGTGACATGCCGGGACCGGTCCGAGACCAGGAAGGCGATGACAGCGGCGACATCCTCGCTACGGCCGGGCTTGCCGCCGGTGATCGGCACCTGACCCTCCGGCCACTCGACGGGGATTTCCGTCTCCTCCTTGCCGCGAACATGCGTGCTGTCATTGATCTCAGTCTCGATGGCGCCGGGGCAGACGGCGGTGACGCGAATCGAATGCTTGCCGAGTTCGAGCGCCAATTGTTGGACGATCGCGACCTGGGCCGCCTTGGTCGCGGTGTAGGCGGTAGCGCCGGGCGTGGTGAATGTGCGGGTTCCGTTGATCGATGAGACGACGACAATCGCCCCGCCGCCGCCCTTCTTAAGATGCGGAACGGTCAGATGCAGCGTCAGATACGTGCCGCGCAGGTTGACCGCAATGGTCTTGTCCCATTCCTCTGGCCTGAGGTCGTCGATCGGCGCCCATACGCCATTGATGCCGGCATTGGCAACCACGACATCGAGCCGACCATATGCCTTGATCAACGTCTCGACGGCACCATGCATCTGCTTCTCATTCGAAACATCGGCGGCGAGCGACGTTGCTGTTCCACCGGCCTGAACGACGTCGGCGACAGTCCTGTCGTTCTCCCGCGGAGTATGGCCCAGCACGCCAACGCAAAAACCGTCGCGGGCAAGCACCAGCGCCGTCGCTTTGCCGATGCCGGAACCGCCGCCCGTCACCAGCGCCACCTTTGACTCGGTCATTTACAGATCCTCGCCTCGTTGTCCGACACCCAACGACTGCAATGCCCAGTGGTTCCGCCGTCATAGACCTTGTTCGGCCCAACCTTCGCTTCCGCACGCAGCGGCTGGCCTCGAGCAAGGACCTAAATAATCGCCCCTGTTGCGCGGCCGGTGTCGGATTTCTATTTCAGTCATTGAAAATGTCGCATCAAACGTCTTCAATAGGACGCGAGACCAGCAGGCACCGAAGACGGATAGTGGCGATCGTGAACCAACTCCAGACGAAAAATCTCATCGTGCGCATATTGATGTGGCTGTTCGAAATCTTCGCGGCCATCATCCTGATGGTCGACGCGGTGGCACGGCCGCTTTACCGTCCGCTGCTCAACTGGTTCGCCAGCCTCACCGTGATGCACCGCTTCGAGGCCTGGATCGCGACACTGCCGCGGTTTCTGATCCTGGTGTTCTTTGCCGTACCGTTTATCGTCGCTGAACCGCTGAAGGTGTTTGCCGTCTACCTCATCGCCATCGGCATGGTGGTCAGCGGCATAGTCCTGATGGCACTCGCCTATCTCGTCAGCTTCCTGATCGTCGAGCGTATCTATCACGCGGGCCGGGACAAGCTTCTGACCTATGCCTGGTTCAAATGGGGCATAGATCGCGTCGTCTTCGTGCGCAATCTGCTGTTGGCCGCCCGGGACGCCGCCATGCTTCGCCTCCGTTCATGGTTCCGATTCCGCTCGCCGGAGTGAACCGCTGATATCTGTTCGTTTCCGCGTGAATTGTGTGGAATGCGCGCTCTGCGCCAGGATGTGCTGCGTGAGTAGCCAGTAGCTTGTGTCCCGCGACAAATCTTGAATCAGCGTGTCAACCGACGTCGCCAAGCGATTCAACAGGTTGGGAAAAGACGTCTTTGAGATGTCGAACGAAGCCGAAAACGCGAATCGAAGGACGCACTTGCTCGTCGCCTGAGCGGCAAGGGGATGGCTGATATGGCGCCTGACGCAGGGTACTTGCAGGCGCCATATCCGACGCAATACGCAATGATAGGGATAGCTCGCATTCCATAAGGAACGGTAAACAGGCGCCTCGAACCGTCATCAATCAAGGCTGGCGGCTGCAGCAAAATCTGTGGCGGCATGGTGCACGGTCTTGCAAATTCCCGGCGGCCATCGCATTGCCTGACGGTAGAGACGTCAGCGTTGCCGTGAGGAAATCCGTGGCCAATCATATGTTCGACCGAATCCGCGCCGCCATCCCGTCGCTGGAAAAACCCTTCGCCTTCGTCGGCGACGAGCAGATCCTCTATCGCGACCTGTTGGAGCAATCGGCCGCTTTCGCCGGGGCGCTGAAAGCGCTCGGCGTCGCGCCGGGCGACCGGATCGCGGTGCAGGTGGAAAAGACGCCGGAGGTCATCGCGCTCTACCTCGCCTGCCTGCGCAGCGGCGCCGTGCTCCTGCCGCTCAACACCGGCTATACGCTCTCGGAACTGAGCTATTTCTGCGGAGATGCGGAACCTCGCCTGTTCGTCTGCACGCCAGGCCGGGAAGAAGAAATCCGCAGCATCGCCGCCGGCGCGAAAGTCGAAACACTCGGAGCCGACGGTGGCTCGCTCATCGACCTCGCACAAACTGCGCCACGCACAGACGACGTCGCTCGCGGTCCGGACGATCTCGCCGCGATCCTCTACACCTCCGGCACGACAGGCCGGCCGAAGGGCGCGATGATCACGCATGACAATCTCGCCTCCAATGCCGAGGCGCTGGTGAAACTCTGGCATTTCACGCCGGAAGACGTGCTGATCCATTCACTGCCGATCTTCCACACGCATGGCCTGTTCGTGGCGATCAATGTCACGCTGTTCGCCGGCGCCTCGCTGATCTTCCAGACGCGCTTCGACCCAGCCGAGATCATGGCCGCCATGCCGCATGCCACGGCACTGATGGGCGTGCCGACCTTCTATGTCCGCCTGCTGAGGGAGCCGGACCTGTCGCCGGAAGCGGTGCGGCACATGCGCGTCTTCATTTCCGGTTCGGCGCCGCTGCTGACCGAGACATTCAACGCCTGGCGCGAAAAGACCGGCCACACCATTCTCGAACGCTACGGCATGACCGAAACCAATATGAATACGTCGAACCCCTATGACGGCGATCGCATTGCCGGTACGGTCGGCATGCCGCTGCCCGGCACGGAGATCCGCACCGTCGATCCGGAGACCGGCACTCCGGTCGCGGCTGGCGAGATCGGTATGGTCGAGGTGCGCGGCCCCAATGTCTTCAAGGGCTATTGGCGGATGCCGGAAAAGACCGCGAGCGAATTCCGCCCCGATGGCTTCTTCATTACCGGCGACCTCGGCACGATCGATCAGCGCGGCTATCTGCAGATCGTCGGTCGCGGCAAGGACCTGATCATCGCCGGCGGCTTCAACGTCTATCCCAAGGAGGTCGAGACCGAACTCGACAGCCTGCCAGGCGTCATCGAAAGCGCCGTGATCGGCCTGCCGCATCCCGATCTCGGCGAGGCAGTGGCCGCCGTGATCGTGCGCGCACCCGGCAGCACAATCGACGAAAAGGCTGTTACCGCCGCCCTCGCCGACAAGCTCGCGCGCTACAAGCAACCGCGCTTCACAGCCTTCGTCACCGACCTGCCGCGCAACACGATGGGCAAGGTGCAGAAGAACATGCTGCGCGACACCTATAAGGATGTTTTCAAGGCCTGAGCTGCCTCAAACCTTTCCGGAAAACAGCGCCGAACCGCGCTTTTCCAGGAGTTTGAGCGAGGTATAGTCGAGGATCGAGAGCCCGCCATCGACCACCAGCGTCTGGCCGGTGACGAACGAGGCCTCGTCGCTGGCAAGGAAGGCGACGGCCGCGGCGATCTCCTTTGGCGAGCCCATGCGATTGAGCACGCCGGGCGGCAGTTCCCAGTCGCCGGAAGCCGTGCCGGCCGGGTTTTCCGCCGCATCCATGTCGGTGGCGATCCAGCCGGGGCTGACGCAATTGGCGCGAATACCGTGCGGTGCAGCCTCGACCGCGAGCGACCGCGTCAGCGCCTCCACAGCGGCCTTGGCGACACAATAGAGACCCCAATTGCCGTGCAGGGTCGCTGTCGAAGAAATGTTGACGATTGCTCCGCTGCCACCCGCTTTCATCACCGGCAGCGCGTAGGACGAAGCGAAATAGGTCGAGTCGAGATTGGGGCCGCGCAGCTTGTCCCAGCGCTGGCCGGGGCCGTCCTTGGGGACAATCCCCGATCGCCGCGAACCGACGCCAGCATTGTTGACCAGCACGTCGAGCCGCCCACCCCAATCAGTGACAGCCCCGATCAGCCGCGCCACGTCCGCTTCGACGGCCAGATCACATGGCAGGAACCGCCCCTGCCCGCCCATGGCTCGAATCTCAGTCTCGACGGCGAGCCCCTTGGCCTCGTCACGACCGGCAAAGACCACGCGCGCGCCCTCGCCGACGAAATAGTGCACGATTCCCCGACCGATGCCGGAATTGCCGCCGGTGACCAGCACCACCCTGTCCTTGAACCGCATGATCGAACCTCCCACTCTTCTCTGCCGTTACCATAACGATAGTTCCGGGCCGTGACCTGGACTATGCTGCGACCGACATCAACGAGGATATCCGATGACCTACGAGCTCTACTACTGGGACGGCATCCAGGGCCGCGGCGAATTCGTGCGATTGGCACTCGAAGAGGCCGGCGCCGGCTATGTCGACATGACCCGCGAAAGCGGCTCAGGACGCGGCACCGGCGCAATGATGAACCTGATGAAGAGCAAAGCCGAGGCGCATATCCCCTTCGCTCCGCCCTTCCTCAGGGATGGCGACCTGATCATCTCGCATGTCGCCAACATCCTGCTCTATCTCGGCCCGAAACTGGGCCTCGCGCCGAAGGACGAGAAACTGCGCTACATCACCAACGGCCTGCAGCTGACAATCACCGACTTCGTCGCCGAGGTGCATGATACCCATCACCCGATCGCCACGTCGCTTTATTACGAAGACCAGAAGGACGCGGCCAAGGCACGCTCGACCACCTTCATCGAGGAGCGCATCCCGAAATTCCTCGGCTATTTCGAGCGCGTGCTGGAGCAGAACCCATCCGGCCAGAAGCATGTCGTCGGCGATGCGCTGACCTATGTCGACCTGTCGCTGTTCCAGATCATCGAGGGCCTGCGCTATGCCTTCCCCAAGGCAATGCGAGGCGCGTCCAAGGATTACCCATTGCTTGTTGCCCTTCACGACAGGGTCAAGGAACGCAAGAACATTGCCGCTTACCTCGCTTCACCGCGGCGACTGGCGTTCAACGAGGATGGAATCTTTCGTCACTATCCGGAACTGGATTCGGACTGAAATCCAGCCACCGGCGCTCCGGCTTGAAAAGTCTCGAAACGCTCCAGCGCCCGCTCGATTGCGGGCTTTAGTCCCTCCCGTCTGTCATCGACGAACCAGGTCCATTTCTGCTGCTGCAATCTGCCGTTCTTGCGGTCCATCTTCAGATCGATGGCAGCGACAATCTCGTCGCCGGCAAGCACCGGCAACGCGAAATAACCGAGCACGCGCTTGTCGGCCGGCACATAGGCTTCGAAACGATGCTCATAGTTGAACAGCATCTGCAGCCGCTTGCGCTGGATGATCAACGGGTCGAATGGCGAGAGAATATGCACCGTCGCCGGGTTGGGAGATTCGGGCGGCGCATCGAGCAGCTCAGGCGCCACCCAGTGCGGTACTTTTGCCAATGGATCGACTTGGACAGGCACGAGCTCCTTGCGCCGCAAAGCACCATTGATCAGCGGCATCACGTTCGCCTTCCACTTGACGTCGCCATAGCAGATCGAATCGAGGCTGACCACGCCCTGCGACCTGAGCGCCCGGGCGAGCAGATATTTCGCATAATCGGTGTCGCTGGCCGGCTTCGGCCGCTCGGCCCAGCCGAAATGCCGGTCGGTCAACTCATAGGTTTTGAGCATGCCGGTGCGCTTGCCGATCACAAGATCGCCGGTGTAGAAGCCGAATTGCAGCGCCCGCTTCGACGGCTTGCGGCTGGCCCAGAGATGCATCTTCTCTTCCAGCACGTCGTCTTCGATGTCGCGGATGGAGAGCGCGCCCTCGTCGCGAATGCGTTTGATCAGCGCCTTGTAATCCTTGGGATCAACTTGGAGATAGCGGCCTGGATCTTTCCGGTACTCCTTCATCGCCGGGATGAAATAGCGATAGTCGGGCGAAGGAACGTAGGCCAGCGCATGCGTCCAATATTCGAACACGGATTTTTCGTTCGATTGCGCCTCTTCCAGATCCTCGCGGCGATAGCGCGGGATGCGGGAATAGAGAATGTGGTGATGACTGCGCTCGATGACGTTGATCGTATCGATCTGCACATAGCCGAGATGCTCGACCGTGCGCCGCACCGCCTCCGGCCCAGCCCCGAACGGCTCCTCGACATCGAGCTTCTGCGCCGCGATCCAGATCGCACGCGCTTTCGAAATCGGCACCGGCAGCGACGTCTTTCCCAATGATCCCTCCGACGGTTCTACGACTCACGGCATATCCACTTGCCAGAGCTACAGGATTGCCTATCGTCCGGACAACTAATGGCAACAGTCGCCACGTCTCCCGCAACGGAACCCTGAAATGGCCAAACGCAGCGCCGGTCTTCTGATCTATCGTCACAGACCGGACGGGCCGGACGTCCTTCTCGTCCATCCCGGCGGTCCGTTCTGGGCGAAGAAGGACGACGGTGCCTGGTCGATCCCGAAGGGCCTGGTGGAAGACGGCGAAGACGAACTGGCCGCCGCCCGGCGCGAGACTCGGGAGGAAATCGGTGTTGCCGTCGATGGCACCTTCAAGCCGCTTGGTGAATATAAGCAGCCGGGCGGCAAGATCGTCGCCGCCTGGGCGGTGGAGGCGGATTTCGATGTCTCGGCCATCGTCAGCAACATGTTTCAGATGGAGTGGCCGCCAAAGTCCGGGCGCATGCAGGACTTCCCCGAAGTCGATCGCGCCAGCTGGTTCGACCTTACCCAGGCGAGATCGAAAATCCTGAAGGGCCAGGCACTTATCCTCGATGCGCTCGCGCGGCACCTTCATCTTGCGATGCCGTGAAATCCGGCCTTCACGTTACGTCTACCTGCTTGCGCCCACGAATCGTAGTAGGACCTTGGCATCGCTCTGCCGCCGAAACGGGAACCATCGGGATCTTGGACGCGCATTCTGAACTCATCGAACTCTCTGCTGGACCGCTGACGATCGGGCTGGCGCCGGCAATCGGCGGCAGCCTGGCCTATTTCCGGCACGGCGGCATCGACCTGATGCGGCCTTTGTCGCTGGAAGAATGGGAGGCGGGCAATGTGCTGGGCGCGGCCATGTTTCCAATGCTGCCCTATGTCAACCGCATCGCCGGCAACGCATTCGAATTCGACGGACGGCGATGGAATTTCTCTCCCAACAATCCACCCGACCCACTGACCTTGCACGGCGATGGCTGGAAATCCGCATGGCGGTCGCAGCGCGAGGGGAGCGGCGTATTGCTCAGTCTCGACCATATCGCCCCGGAAGAACCCTATTCTTACGACGCGACCCAGCATTTCGAGCTTTCGCCGGATGGCCTCACGATAACGATGCGCATGACCAATCATGGCGGACTTGCCATGCCCTTCGGCTTCGGCCTGCATCCGTGGTTCCCGCGCAACGCCGGGACAGACCTCGCCTTCCGCTCCAGCCATTTCTTCATGGAAGGCCCTGACCACCTCGTCACCGAAGTGATCGCAACGCCACCCGAACTCGATTTTGCCGCCCACCGTCCGTTGCCGGACACCTGGCACAACAACGACTATGGCGGCTGGGACGGCAAGGCGGAGATCCGTTTTCCGGAAACCGGGCTCGGGCTTGTGATCGAAGCCGATCCGGTCTTCGGGCACCTGATGCTTTACGCTGACCCGACAAAGCCATTCTTCTGCTTGGAGCCGCAAAGCCACGCCCCGGATGCGTTCAACCGCATGAACCGCCGCAGCGGCGATCTATTCGGCGGCCATGTTCTCGAACCGGGCGAAAGCCTGTCCGGCACAGTTGGCTTTCTGCCATTCACTCTCTGACAAGATTGCGCTACGGCCGCAACCAATTCGTCGCATTGACGTTCGACGCCATCCGCTCATATATGAAGGCAAACTACACAGTTTACCTTCATATATGAGCTTGCCGATGGAAGAGCTTTCGACCACAGTGGATGACACGCTGGCATCGCAGCTTGCCGGCGAACTGCATATGCTGATCGGCAAATTCCGGCAGCGGCTGCGCGAACAGGCATCGCTGGGCGATTTGACACGATCGCAGGCCGCAGTTTTGCGCCGCCTCTACCGTGATGGGCCGGCAACGGTGACGGCGCTTGCCAAGGCCGAAAACATGCGGCCGCAATCGATGGGCGCGACCACGGCGGCACTGCAAAGTGCTGGCTTGATCACCGGCGCCCCCGATCCCGACGATGGCCGCCAGACCATCCTGTCATTGACGCCGGACTGCATGGCGTGGATCAGCGATGGCCGCGCCGCCCGCCAGGACTGGCTGCACCGTACGATCCTCGCCGAACTTTCCCATGCAGAGCAGCAGCGGGTCATGGACGCCATTATTCTCCTCAACCGCCTGGTGGAGTCGGACCGGAAATGACCATCGCTCACCGCACTGCCGGAGCCTGACGGACATGTTCAACGGCATGTTCCGCTCCCTCAACAACCGCAATTACCGCATCTGGGCGAGCGGTGCGATCGTCTCCAATATCGGCACCTGGATGCAGCGCACCTCGCAGGACTGGCTGGTCCTGACCGAGCTCACCCATAACAATGCCTCGGCCGTTGGCATCGTCATGGCGCTGCAATTCGGCCCGCAATTCCTCTGCCTGCCTCTGACCGGCGTCGCCGCCGACTATTTCGATCGCCGCAAGCTGATCATGGTGACACAAGCGACGATGGCGGGGCTCGCCATCGCCCTCGGCCTGCTGACCGTCAGCGGCCTGGTGCAGCTCTGGCACGTCTATGTCTTCGCCTTCCTGTTCGGCTGCACCTGCGCTTTCGATGCGCCGGCGCGGCAGGTGTTTGTCTCCGATCTCGTCGGCGACGGGGACCTGCCGAATGCCGTGGCGTTGAACTCCACCTCGTTCAATTCAGCCCGCATGATCGGCCCCGCCGTGGCCGGCATCGTCATCGGCACGGTCGGCACCGGCTGGAGTTTCCTGCTCAACGGACTGTCGTTCGTCGCCGTCCTGGCTTCGCTCTTCCTCTTGCGCAAGAACGAACTGCATCAAGGCGGCAGGGCAGCAGGGCGCGCGGCAGGCTTCACCGAAGGTTTCCGCTATGTGGCGCGCCGCGATGACCTGAGGACGATCCTGATCATGCTGTTTCTGATCGGCACGTTCGGACTGAATTTCCCGATCTTCATCTCGACCATGTCGGTGGTCGTCTTCCATGTCGGGCCAAGCCGGTATGGCGTGCTCTACTCGGTCATGGCGATCGGCACGGTCACCGCCGCCCTGCTCGCCGCCCGGCGGGAAAAGCCTTACATGGCGCTGCTGATGGGCGGCGCGCTGCTGTTCGGCTCGGGATGCACGCTCGCCGCCGTCATGCCGAATTATTACCTCTTTGGCGCCGCCCTCGTCCTGATCGGAATCTCGGCGCTGACGCTGACCAATTCCTCCAACGCGCTGATGCAGCTCTCGACGGAGCCATATATGCGCGGCCGCGTCATGGCGATCCGCCTCGCCGTCGCCCTGGGCGGCACGCCGATCGGGGCCCCGATCGTCGGCTGGGTGGCAGACACATACGGCCCGCGCTGGGCACTGTCAGTCGCCGCGGCGGGCGGTTTCGTCGCGGCTCTGGTGGCGCTGCGTTACCTCCTGCGTCATGGCCAGTTTCCGCTTTCGCTTTCGGGCGGACGCCTGCGATTTCATGCCGGCAGCCCGGATCCGCCCGCCGCGCCCGGCGGGTGACGGAAGGCGGAACTTTCCATGAGCGGCACGGTTTCCTCCCCGCATAGGAGGAAGACATGCACAGTTATGAACGCTACCAGAAGAGCCTTGTGCCGGTCGGCGCCATTGTCGTGCGCCTCTATAATTCCGACGGCCAGATCCGCGGCTTCATCCGCGAGGTCGAAGCCGATGAAAGGGAAGCCATCCTGCCAAGCGAAGAGCTGGAAGTGCAGACGGCATTGCGCCTTGCTGAAAACAAGCAGGTCAACGATCCGAATGCGCCAATTTACATCGTGTTACGGGAAGATGTCCGCTGGGATGCGGCCTGGGGCGTGCTGCACTAGCAACCCGCGGAGCGGATCTCCCCGCGGGTGATTTCCGCGGCAAGCCAATAGTTGGCCGCTCCACTTTTACGGTGCCTCGGCGCATTTGCCTTAAAAAATAGACGTTTCAACAACCGCTGCGGTTGACGCCCGGCGGCTTGCCGGTGAAAAATCGTCCAAATCAGCAAGGGAGCGCAGCATGACCAAGGTCACCTACCATATCGTCCAGCACGATGGCGGCTGGGCCTATAAGCTCGGCGACGTCTACTCCGAAGCCTTCGCGACGCATAACGAAGCGATCCGGCGAGCACGCCTCGTCGCGCTCGAACAGCAGGTCGGCGGCGAGCCCACGGAAATCTCCTATCAGGACAAGAACGGCGAATGGCATTATGAACATGCCGATGGCGGCGACCGGCCGGAAGCCGATGTCGAAGATACGCCGGCCTGAGCCATCTGGGAATTGAGCGGTAGAACGGCGGATCGCCTCCGCCGCTCTCGTTTCAAACCTGAAAAATCAGGCAGCGCTCTCGAGCTTGTCCTGCGTCTTCGTCTCGAAATCGCTCGCGTCATGGCGTTCGCGCAGCTGGCTCGAAAGCTCCCCCGACATGCGGTTGACCATGCGGCCGCGCTGGACGGCCGGGCGCTCAAAAATCTGCTCGGCCCAGCGCTGGATATGTTCGTATTCATGAACCGACAGGAAGGTGGCGGAGTCGCCATACTGCCAACCCTTCACCAAGCCGCCATACCAGGGCCAGACCGCCATATCGGCGATCGAATATTCGCTGCCGGCCAGATATTCGGCTTCGGCGAGCCGCTTGTCGAGCACATCGAGCTGGCGCTTGACCTCCATGGAGAAACGGTCGATCGCATATTCATTCTTCATCGGCGCATAGGCATAGAAATGCCCAAAGCCGCCGCCGAGATAGGGCGCGCTGCCCATCTGCCAGAACAGCCAGTTGCGCGCTTCCGTCCGGGCCTTGATCTCGGTGGGGAAGAAAGCGTCGAATTTTTCCGCGAGATACATCAGAATCGAACCCGATTCGAAAACGCGGATCGGTTCGGGGCCGCTATGATCCATCAGCGCCGGGATCTTTGAATTCGGATTGACCCCAACGAAGCCGCTGCCGAACTGCTCGCCATCGCCGATCTTGATCAGCCAGGCGTCATATTCGGCACCGGTATGGCCGGCCGCAAGCAGTTCCTCAAGCATGATCGTGACTTTGACGCCATTCGGCGTGGCCAGCGAATAGAGCTGCAACGGATGGCGGCCGACCGGCAATTCCTTGTCATGCGTCGGACCAGCAATCGGCCGGTTGATATTGGCGAACTGGCCTCCGCTGGCCTTGTTCCAGGTCCAGACTTTCGGGGGGACGTATTCGGATGTCTCGGTCAATGTGATGCTCCTGCGCTTGCAAAACCCGGTGCCGGTGGCGTTCCGGCAAATGTATGGGCTACTGATCATATATAGCAACGACGATCGCCCTACGACAATGTCTGCCGGTCGTCGTCTTCACCTCATCCGGCAATTGTCCCTGTTCGCCTCATAGCAATTCGTTTGCATTTTCGCAGCGAGCCAATAGTCTCGCAACTCGTCAGAGGGGAAACTGGCGGAATAAAAAGGAGCTAAAAATGAGCGTCCAACCATCGATGAAAAACTTCAGACTTGCAGTCCTCACCGGCGCCCTGCTGGCAGCGATCGCTCTTCCGGCCCTCGCCGAAACGGTCATCCACCGTGGCAATGGCGGCGAGCCGCAATCGCTAGACCAGGCGCAAATCTCGATCGATATCGAAGGCTTTATCGTCCGCGACCTCTCGGAGGGCCTGACCGTCTATGACGCCAAGGGCAATGTCATTCCGGGCACAGCGGAAAGCTGGAAGATCTCCGACGACGGTACGGTCTACACGTTCAAGATCCGCGACAACGCCAAATGGTCCGATGGTTCGCCGGTGACGGCGTCCGACTTCGTCTATTCGATGACCCGCCTTCTCGATCCCGCCACGGCGGCCGGCTATGCCAATATCCTCTTCCCGATCAAGAATGCCGAGCCGTTCAATTCGAAAAAGGCAAAGGCCTCCGACCTCGGCCTTAAGGCAGTCAACGACAAGACGCTGGAAATCACGCTCGAACGTCCCACTCCCTATTTCCTCCAGCTGCTGGTCCATTACACCGCGATCCCCGTCAACAAGGCGAGCATCGACAAATATGGCAAGGATTTCACCAAGCCCGGCAAGATGGTCTCCAACGGCGCCTATATGCTGACCGAATATGTCGCCAACGACCACATCACCGCCGTCAAGAACCCCTATTACTGGGATGCGGCGAATGTGAAGATCGACAAGGTGATCTATAACCCTTCGGAGGATCAGTCCGCGACCGAACGCGCCTTCGAGAATGGCGAACTCGACCTCGTCTACAATTATC
The DNA here is from genome assembly GCF_056403475.1 of Rhizobium sp. P2_G9. Taxonomy (NCBI): domain Bacteria; kingdom Pseudomonadati; phylum Pseudomonadota; class Alphaproteobacteria; order Hyphomicrobiales; family Rhizobiaceae; genus Rhizobium; species Rhizobium sp. P2_G9. The sequence continues at coordinate 124,442 of NZ_JBFUFK010000017.1, forward strand.
CTGCCGACCAGCGCGACTTCCTCAAGAAGAAGCTGAGCAACGAGCATGTCTATGCCAGCCCGGCGCTTTCGACTTATTATTATGTGTTCGACGGCCGGCATGAGCCGTTCAGCGACGTGCGCGTGCGCAAGGCGCTGTCCATGGCGGTCGACCGCAATTTCCTGGCCGAGAAGATCTATGGCGGCGCCCAGCTGCCGACCTACAATCTCGTTCCGCCCGGCATTCAGGGCTATACCCAGCCGAAGTCGGAAATCGCCGACATGGACCAGCTTGACCGTGAGGACGCCGCCAAGGCGCTGCTGAAGGAGGCCGGCTATGGCGAGGGCGGCAAGCCGCTCAACATCGACATCCGCTACAACACCAATGAGAACCACAAGAAGGTGGCGATCGCCGTCGCCGATATGTGGAAGGCGATCGGCGCCAATGTCACGACGCAGAACCTCGACGTGAAGGCGCACTACGCCTACCTGCAGGAAGGCGGCAAATTCGACGTCGCCCGTGCCGCCTGGGCCGCCGACTATGCCGACCCCGAGAATTTCCT
>NZ_JBFUFK010000018.1:0-114287 GCF_056403475.1 Rhizobium sp. P2_G9
CGAGATCTCCCCAGGTAAGAACGCACTCCTTCCCTGCACGACCGCCGGATTTACGCCACCGACCCTTGGTCACAAGAGCTTCGCGGTTCGTTGCCCGCTCGCCCTGATCGGCATCGCCTCATATCCGGTTCTTGTCCATCGGCCCGCAGRTTCSATCCACGCTTCCTCCCCACGGTCAGTCGCCCTTCCGCAGTTGCGCTTCTCTTCGCTCGCCATGACCAGCTTACGGTGGGACTTCCACCCACAAGAATGCGCCCATGCTGGGCGCACAACTGGAAAGGCCCGGAAATTCCGGGCCTTTCGAATCCTTGAGAAGTGTGGGGCAAACGCCTCAGTTGGTCTGGCGGCGCAGGAAGGCGGGGATATCGAATTCCTCGTTTTCCTGACCGCGCTGCGCGGTCGGAACCACCCTGCCCTGATCGTCGAGATTGCCGCGGCGCGGTGCGTAGAGGCTCGCTTCGGGCGACAAGGCACGACGGGCCTGGGCGGCGGCGGCCTGTGCTTCGGCAGCCGGCACTTCGTCTTCCTTGCGGCCGAGCGATGAGGTCAGGCGCTTCAAGAGGCCCATCGGGCCACGTTCCTCGGTGTGAGTCGTGGGCGCAACACCGGCGCGATGCTCGATCTCGGCCTTCACCACGGGCGGGAAGTCCTCGACCTTCGGCATGCGGGACGTTTCAGCCTCGGCACGCACCTGCGCCATCAGCGACGGTTCGACGCGCGGCTGCGGCTGTGCGTAAACCGGCGCCGGCTCAGACTGGGGCACAGCCATGCGCGGCTGCATCTGCGGCTCGACATGCGTCTGCATCGGCGGCTGGTGCATCACCGGCGCGACCGGCTGCGGGGCAGGTTCGACGGCGGGCGACGTAAACAGACGGCTCTGCGGACGGAAGCTTTCCTGTGCCGGTGCCTGCAACTCGTTCATCAGCGGCTGGGCGACAGCAATTTCGAGCTCGCGCTCCATGTCCATCTCGGCGGCGCGAATCTGCTCCGCAATCGGATCAGGCTGATAGGCCGGCTGCTGCAGCACAGGCTGCGGCGCCACCGGCTGCGGCGTGATCACGGCGGCAGGTACCGCGGCGACCGGCTGCTGAGCCTGCACCTGGGGACGGGCAACCGGCCGTGCAACCGGCCTTACCTCAAAAGGGCGCGGATCAGCCGCTCCTGCCGCGCGATCGATACCGGTCGCGACGACAGAGACGCGGATGATGCCTTCCAATGCTTCGTCGAATGTGGCGCCGAGGATGATATTGGCGTCCGCATCGACTTCTTCGCGGATACGGGTCGCAGCCTCGTCGACTTCGAAGAGGGTCATGTCGCGACCGCCGGTGATCGAGATCAGCAGGCCCTGCGAGCCCTTCATCGAGGTCTCGTCGAGCAGCGGGTTGGCGATCGCCGCTTCCGCAGCGGCCAGAGCACGGCCCTCGCCGGATGATTCGCCGGTACCCATCATCGCACGCCCCATTTCCCGCATGATCGAGCGGACGTCGGCGAAGTCGAGATTGATCAGGCCTTCCTTGACCATGAGATCGGTGATGCAGGCAACGCCCGAATAGAGGACCTGGTCAGCCATGGCGAAGGCATCGGCGAAGGTCGTCTTGTCGTTGGCGATCCGGAAGAGGTTCTGATTCGGGATGACGATCAGGGTATCGACCGACTTCTGCAATTCGGAAATGCCGTTGTCGGCAATGCGCATGCGGCGCTGGCCTTCGAAATGGAACGGCTTGGTGACGACGCCGACCGTCAGGATGCCCTTGGAACGGGCCGCCTGCGCCACGACCGGTGCCGCACCGGTGCCGGTGCCGCCGCCCATGCCGGCGGTGACGAAGCACATATGCGTGCCAGAGAGATGATCGATGATCTCGTCGAGGCACTCCTCGGCGGCCGCGCGGCCGACTTCCGGCTGCGAGCCGGCGCCGAGACCTTCGGTCACCTGCACGCCCATCTGGATGATGCGTTCGGCGCGGGTCATCGCCAGTGCCTGCGCGTCCGTATTGGCGACGACGAAGTCGACACCTTGCAGGCCAGCGCTGATCATGTTGTTGACGGCGTTGCCGCCGCCGCCGCCGACACCGAACACCGTGATGCGAGGCTTCAGCTCGGTAATATCCGGCTTCTGCAATTTGATGGTCATGGTAACCGCCTTTCCTCTATCAGGGCCGGTCGCCATACCGGCCTCAAGTCCTTGATCGCCGGCATGCCGCCGATCCGTTGTCACTGCCAGGACGGACGCCCAAGGACGCCGTCCCGATTCCTAAGCACTTTGTCTAGCGCATGTTCATTTCCCGAAACCGGTGACCAGTTTCGGCAGACATGCGCTAGAAACTACTCTTCAGCCATTGGCCGACCCGCGCGATCCGGCCATTGCCGCCGGCCAGCGCCGACAGCATGCCTTCCGCGGCATGGATTTCGATGTCCGCGAACTGCGGGTAGATCAACAGCCCCACCGCCGTGGAGAATGCCGGTCCCTTTGCCGCAGGCGGCAGGCCCTTGATGCCCATCGGCCGGCCAATGCGGACGTTGCGGGCAAGAATCTGCCGCGCCAGATCCGGCAGGCCCGGCAGCTGGCTGGCGCCACCCGTCAGGACGACGCGCTTTCCGACGATCGGGCTGAAGCCCGAGGCGCGGATGCGGTCGCGAATCATTTCCAGCGTCTCCTCGACGCGGGCGCGCACGATCTTGCCGACCAGCCCGCGCGGGATTTGCGCCGGCTGCTCGTGATCGTCCTCGCTGATCGGCGGCACCGGAACCAGTTCGCGATCGTCGACGAGGTTGGAGAGCGCCGAACCATGCACGACCTTGATTCGCTCCGCGTCCTCGATCCTTGTGGAAAGGCCGCGCGCCAGGTCGGTGGTGATGTGATGCCCGCCCAGACCGATCGCATCGGCATGCACGAGCTTGCCCTCGGCGAAGACCGAGATCGTCGTCGTGCCGCCGCCCATGTCGATCGCGGCGCAGCCGAGTTCGAGCTCGTCGTCGACCAGTGCGGCGAGACCGGAGGCATAAGGTGTCGCCACCATGCCTTCGACGGAAAGATGCGCGCGATTGAYGCAGAGTTCGATATTCTTGACGGCCATGCGTTCGGCGGTCAACACATGCATGTCGACGCCCAGCGTATCGCCATACATCGACACCGGATCGCCGATGCCGCGCTCGCCATCGAGCGAAAAGCCGGTCGGCAGCGAATGCAATACGGCGCGCTCATTGCGCTGCGACTGCTGGCAGGCGGCGACGAGAACCTTACGGACATCGTCATTGTCGACTTCCTGGCCGCCGAGATCGATCGAGGCGGTATAGACATCGCTCTGCAGACGACCCGCCGAGACATTGACGATCAGGCTGTCGACGGTGAGCTTCGCCTGCCGCTCGGCGGTGTCGACGGCATTGCGGATAACGCTTTCGAGCGCGTCGAGATCGGAGATCACGCCGGACTTGATGCCGCGCGATTTCTGGTGGCCGATGCCGATGATCTCGATCTTGTGGGTGCGGCCCGGCAGCACTTCCGAAGGATCGCGCGGCGTCAACCGGCCGATCATGCAGACCACCTTGGTCGAGCCGATATCGAGCACCGAGACGACATGCGCCTTCTTGGAGGGCAAAGGCTTGAGGCGCGGCGTGGAACCATTGGGAGTGCGGAAAATGCTCATATCGCATCCTCCTTCTTCAGTTGCTTGGCCCGTGCTTCGACTGCCTTGGCGCGGCGCGCCGCAGCCTCCGGCGACAGTTGGATGGTGGTGCGGTCGTCAAGCCGGAAATCGACAGCAAGCACGTCGCGTTCCAGCAGTTGATGATCATGGTCAAGCTGGGAAAGCTCCGCCATCGCCCGCCCCATATTCGCCTCAGGCAGCTTGACGACGATGCCGTTGTCGAGATGCAGATCCCAGCGACGGCCGGCGACACGCACGAAAGCCTTGATGCGCTTCTTGATGTCGGGCCATTTGTCGAAGTCGGCCGTGATCTCTCCGGCGTCCGAGCCAGCATCCGTTCCGACGAAGAGCGGCAAATAGGCGAATTTGTTGTCGCGTAGCGGTGCGATCACACTGCCGTCCTTCTGGATGAGCGACAATGCATCTTCATGCTGCCAGATGCCGAACGCGGTCTTTTCCTTGAGCTTGATGTCGATCGTATCCGGATAGATCTTGCGCACCTCGGCATCGAGCACCCACGGCAGGGTCTTGAGCTTGTCGCGCGTCTCGGCGACGTCGAGCGCCATCAGCGAGGTCGTACCGTCAAGGCCGAGCCGTTCGAGGATGTCGATCTCGGAGGTCTGCGCATTGCCCGAAACCCGGACATTGTTGATCGCAAAGCCTGCCGCCGAGGTCACCGCCTGCGCCACGTCGGCCGATTCGCCGGTAATCGAAAAGGCGTAGGCGCATGTCAGTCCATAGAAGGCAAGCAGCGAAACCGTACCCGCATGCCGCGGGATATCGATACGGCCCGCCGCCAGGCTGCACAGGAAGCGCCAGCTACGCCGAAGCGGCCGCGGCAGCACCATGCGCTCGCCGCCAGACGCCGGGTCAGGCCCCAGCCAGTCCATCTTGCCCGCCGATCTAAAGGACTTCAACGCAAACACGACGCGTCCTCCACCATCCATCGAAGAAACTCACCAAAGGAATGGCCAGCATGCTGGGCCATTTCGGGCACCAGCGAGGTCGGAGTCATGCCGGGCTGGGTGTTGATTTCCAGCCAGATCAGTTCACCTTCTTCGGAGAAGCGATCGTCGTAACGGAAGTCGGATCGACTGACCCCGCGGCAACCCATCGCCTTGTGCGCCGTAAGGGCCAATGTTTGTACTTTTTGGTAAATTTTCGGTGAAATTTGTGCCGGAATCACATGTTTTGATCCACCGGATACATATTTGGAATCATAATCATAAAAGCTGTGGCCTTGCGGCACGATTTCGGTGACGCCAAGGGCGACATCACCCATCACGCCGCAGGTCAGCTCGCGCCCGGCAATATAGCGCTCGACCATGACCGTCTCGCCGTATCTCCATTCCGACGAGGTGATCACCTGCGGCGGGTGGCTCTGATCTTCCTTGACGATGACGACACCGAAGCTCGACCCCTCACGCACCGGCTTGACCACATAGGGCGGCTTCATCGGATGCGCCGAGGTGAAATCGAAGCGGCTCATCACCTTGGCTTCAGCGACAGGAATCCCATGCGTCTTGGCAATACGCTTGGCTTGAGACTTGTCCATCGCCAGCGCTGAAGCCAGCACGCCGGAATGCGTGTAAGGAATTTCGAGATATTCGAGGATACCCTGGATCGTACCGTCCTCGCCGAACGGCCCGTGTAGCGCATTGAAGGCGACAGCCGGCTTGAGGTCGGCGAGAACCGTGGCGATGTCATGCCCGACATCCACCCGGCTCACCCGATAACCTTCAGCCTCAAGCGCGTCAGCGCAGGCATTCCCCGACGAAAGGCTCACCGGCCGCTCGGAAGAGAACCCACCCAACAACACCGCGACATGCTTCGCATCCATTCACACTTCCCCAAGACTTGATCATCAGTCTAGCCATCCGCCCTTGCATGAGACTGGCGCGCCTGCGCGTCTGCTAATGCAACGGATTCGTCTCAGGGCATAAAAAACGATTAAGGTTAACGAGTGGTTTACTTTTGTTAATTTTTTGTGGGGAACTGCATGATCAGGATTTTGATTGTCCGGGCAGAGGAGCGATCTCGGAGAAGTTTCTGATCGAGACCGCGCCATCGGGAAAGTGCGCGGTATGATCGTCATAAAGCGCATCGGCGATCGGTATCATCGTTTCGTAAAACCGATCGACGCCAACCTTGTATCCAGCAACGAGCGGAATTGCAGTGCGACGCGGATCGAAGGCATAGAAAACCCTATAGGGCTGCCCGCGTGCTGAATCCGCAGTTCTCGCATATGCGCATGCCTCGAATTTTCGATCCCCGATGAGTAAGGGAAACGGCAATTGCTGACCCTTCGTCTCCAGGAGGCCAACAACTCGGTCGATATCATCCTGAACCATCTCGGCGAGGTCCTGATACCAATCGCCAAACTCATTCGTATGCTCGACAAATCCATGGCACAGAAATATCTTCCTTCAATGGAATAATATCCCGCTTGTCAGCCCGCGACGTTCGAGCACGGGCGCAGATCGAACATGAAGTTTGATTTGCCTAGGTATAACCGGGAAAATTCATCCGCCGCCGGATCTCGTCGGTGTCGAAGATCACGCAATCCCGACCCGCGTGCTTGGCGGCATAAAGCGCTCGGTCAGCACGCGATATGGTGGTCTCGACTGATTCTGCTCCACTGGCCCTGAGCGCGCCGCCGATGCTGACCGTGACCGGGATGCTGATCCCGCTGCAGCAGAATGGCTGCGCCGAGATCTGTATCCTGAGGCGTTCACCGATGTCGCGCGCCTGCTCGGCATCCGCTCCGGTCAGCAGAATGAGGAATTCCTCTCCCCCCATCCGGGCCAAAAGATCGCCCTTGCAAACCGAACCACGACAGCGATCTGTAAATTCGCGCAACACCAGATCGCCCAGCCCATGACCATACGCATCGTTGATCTGTTTGAAATGGTCGATGTCGAGCATCAGCACTGCCACGGCCGAAGACCGGTCGCTTGCGTGGCGATAAACACCTTCCGCCTCCTCGAAGAAGCGCCGCCGGTTGATCACGCCGGTCAGCGGATCGGTCTCGGCCAGCACCTTGAGCTCCCGGGCATAGGCAACCTCGCGGGTCACGTCGAGATAGAGGTTGACGTTGAAATTGCCGATCGTGCGGTGGCGGAACTGGATCGTGCGCACCATCCCGCTCTTGGTCGTGACATCGAGGTCGAACGGTGTCATCTCGCGATTTTCCGCGCGCGCCGTTGCGAGAGATGTCTCCCATAAGGTCTTGGCGTGGAGGCGATAGTCGGAATCTGGATAGACGAGCCGCCACCACTCGTCGATGTCTTCGATCTCGTCCTGCGAATAGCCGAACATCTGGTGGAAGCTCGAATTGGCAAACTGGATCTGGTCGTCGGTTCCGGCAATCTCGAAGCCGAAGGGCAGCCAGTCGAGCATGGCGATCACATTCTCCTGCCAGCCGGCAAGGGCGACCGATCCTTGCGGCGGTGCATCCATGAAGGTGAAAAGCCTGAGCGCCTCGCCCTCGACGGTAATCTTGGTGACCTGCACCATGAGCACCCGCTCCTGCCCATGTACCTGGGCACGGATGAGGAAAGGTTCGCCGGGCACGCCCTCCGGCGCGGTGTTCCAGATATGCGCGAGCAGGCTCGTGGCCTCGTCACCGACAAGCGCCTGGATGGGCGACTGGAACAGGCTCTCCTCGTCGACGCCGAAGAACACGGCGGCATTGCGGTTGGCGGCACGGATCGTCAGCGATTGCTTTTCAAGCACCACCAACGGCGCACCGACGCAGGCGAGCCAGAAATCGAGGTCCGCGCGCGACCTGCCATAGGTCGCGGTCCCGCCATCAATTGCCTTGGGTTTGGGGATGCTCATCCGATCCAGTGCCGTCCTTCGTCAGGCAGGAGCCGCACCGCGGTCAGGCGGCGTCGGCTGGGTCAGTCTCTCGATATGGGGCCATTGTCATGCAAGCCCGCTTGCCCGACGATAGAGGATCAATGTAACCAAACCGTATATTCTAATGAACGGATATGAGTTGAAGACATAGTCATCCGCGGCCTGAAGAATACACCGTCAAATGGCAATCTTGTCTTCGCCATTTTCATTCGATGGCATGATTGCGGCGATCTCTTCGGCATGAACGACCCGGTTGCGCCCCATGGCCTTGGCGACATACAGGGCCTTGTCCGCTTTGGTGAACAGCATCGAATAGCTCAGCTTGCCGTTGCCCTCGGAGACGCCGGCGGAAATGGTAACCGTGATTTCCCTACCATCGGCCTCGAATATGTGCAGCGCCATCGCCTCGCGGAAGAGATTCACTGCCTGCACCGTCTCGTCGCTGGTTTGCCGACGCAGGATGACGCCAAATTCCTCGCCGCCCAACCGGGAAACGGTGTTTTCGACGCCGAACGCGCCGCGAAGCAAATGTGACACCTCGACCAGGACATCGTCACCGGCCTTGTGGCCATGCGTGTCGTTGATCGATTTGAACCGGTCGATGTCAAACACCGCGAGCGTATAGGGTTCATCCAGTGCGGCGATCACCTCCACGAAGGCGCGGCGGTTGAGCAATCCGGTCAGCGGATCAATGCGCGACAGGCGCTCGAATTCGTCGCGCGAAACCGCGAGATCGAAAATTGCGGAACCGACGAAATAATATGCGAGGAAAGAGATCGGACCGGCCACGAATGCGGTGACGATCGTGTCCGACCACGGATTGGGCGGCAGCGCGACGTCGAAAATCCCCAGCCGCCCGAACGCCTGGTAGACGGCAAAGTTTAGGATGACGGCGGCAAGGGTCGTCCATAAGGTCCTGTGGCAGGCGAACCGAAAGACGTCCCCTCTCCGCGAGAATTCGCCAAAGGCGATCCTCTTCGCGATCCAATTTTTGAGGAAGGAAATCATCTGTACCGCCCGATAGCTCGCAGCATCTTGCCGGCCACATCTTAAGATCGGGTTGCTTAGATACGCCTAATATTAGTGTTGCCCGGCTTTTTGTCAGCCGGGCGCGGAGGCTCAGCCGGGCGTGAACGCTTTGACTTCGTAGCCGGGCATGAACAAGCCGAGGCGCTTGATCTCCCATTCGAGCAGGATGCCGGAATGCTCATAGACCCGCTGGCGCACTGTCTCACCCAGATTCTCCAGGTCGTAGCCGGAGGCGTGGCCGATATTGATCATGAAATTGCAGTGCAGAGGCGACATTTGCGCACCGCCGATCTGCAGGCCGCGGCAGCCGGCCTCGTCGATCAGCTTCCAGGCCGAATGGCCTTCCGGATTCTTGAAGGTCGAGCCGCCGGTTTTCTCACGCACGGGCTGGACCGTCTCGCGATGATGCCGCACGGCATCCATTTCACTGCGGATCTTCGCCTTGTCGTCCGCATGGCCTTCGAAGATACCGTGGGTAAAGATCAGTCCTTCGGGCGCCGCCGAATGGCGATAGGTATAATGCATGTCGGCATTGGTCAGCGTGACGCGATTGCCCCGCCGGTCGAGAGCCTCGATACCGACGATGCGGTCCTTGGTCTCGCTGCCATTGGCGCCGGCATTCATCGTAATGGCGCCGCCGATCGAGCCGGGAATACCGTAGTAGAAAGCGAACCCTCCGATGCCATGGTCGAGCGCCATGGCCGCGATGTTCTTGTCGGGGCAGATGGCACCGGCGCGGATGCGATTGTCACCAGCGAGCTCGACATCGCCGAACCCTTTGGCCGATAGTCGAAGCACGACACCCTCGATGCCGCCGTCGCGCACCAGGAGGTTGGAGCCGACGCCGATCACGGTGATCGGCACATCATCCGGCAACACCTTCAGGAACGCGGCGAGGTCGTCGACGTCATGCGGCTGAAACATCAGTTCCGCCAGTCCGCCGGCGCGAAACCAGGTCACGCGGTCCATCGGCGCATCTGGCGTCAGACGGCCCCGAACATCCTTCATTGCATCGCCCAGGCGGGCGAGCAGCTTTACACCATCAACCTGCTTCATGCCTTCCTTCCCAAAGCCGCCAGCTCCTTTGGCAGAGCGGCTGCCCAATTCGTAATGTTTCCAGCCCCCAACATTACCACGAAATCACCCGGCTGGGCGATGGCCGCAACATAGGGCGCCAAGGCCTCTGGCGTCGGCAGAAAACGGGCATCGCGATGACCGGCCGATTTGATGCGCGAGACGAGTTCTTCCGCCGTCACCCCGGGGATCGCATCCTCGCCCGCCGAATAGATCGGCGCGATAAAGATCGTGTCAGCCTCGTTGAAGCAGGAGGCAAAATCCTCGAACAGGCTCGCCACACGGCTGTAGCGATGCGGTTGGTGAACAGCGATGACGCGTCCCGTGCAGGTGTCGCGCGCGGCGCGAAGCACCGCCCTGATCTCGACCGGATGGTGGCCGTAATCGTCGAACACTTTCACGCCATTCCATTCGCCGGTGAAGGTGAAGCGGCGCTTGACGCCGGCAAAACCGGCCAGACCACGCCGGATCGCTTCCTCGCTGATGCCCAGCCGGTTTGCGACAGCGACGGCAGCGGTGGCGTTGGAGACATTGTGACGGCCGGGCATCGGCAGCGTCAGCCCATTGAGCTCGATCACCCGCCCCGTCCGGCGGCGGCGGATCTCGACATCGAACACCGAAGTGCTGCCTTCATAGCGGACATTCTTGAAACGGACATCGGCCTGCGGGTTCTCGCCATAGGTGACGACCTTACGGTCCTCGATCTTGGAAACCATCGTCTGGACTTCAGGATGGTCGAGGCACATGACGCCGAAACCATAGAACGGCACGTTCTCGACGAACTGCCGGAAGGCGGCACGGGCATTGTCGAACGTGCCGTAATGGTCGAGATGCTCCGGATCAATATTGGTGACCACGGCAACGTCGGCGGGCAGTTTCAGGAACGTGCCGTCCGATTCGTCGGCCTCGACCACCATCCACTCACCCTCGCCCATGCGCGCATTGGTGCCATAGGCATTGATGATGCCGCCGTTGATCACGGTCGGGTCAAGCCCGCCAGCTTCCAGCAACGTGCCGACCATCGACGTCGTCGTGGTCTTGCCATGCGTACCTCCGATGGCGATCGCATTGCGGAAGCGCATCAGTTCAGCCAGCATTTCGGCGCGGCGCACGACCGGCAGCAGTTTTTCACGCGCAGCGACCAGTTCAGGATTGTTCTTCCGGATCGCCGTCGACACGACCACGACTTCGGCATCGCCAAGATTCTCCGCCCTGTGGCCGACGGACACGTCGATGCCCTTGGCGCGCAGGCGCTGCACATTGGCGCTGTCGGCCTGGTCGGAGCCCTGCACCTTGTGGCCGAGATTGTGCAGCACTTCGGCAATGCCGCTCATGCCGATGCCGCCGATGCCGATGAAGTGAACGAGCCCGATGCTCTGGGGCATTTTCATACGCGAGATACCTCTTTGAATTTTGTCACCGGCTCGCCATTGGCGACCGCCTCGACCAGATCGGCGAGGATCTCTGCCGCATGCGGCTTGCCGGTTTCCCTGGCAGCAGCGGCGATGCCGGCTAGGCGCTCTGGCTCGGCCATGGCCGCGCCGATGATTTTCGAAAGCTTTTCTGCCGACAGCGCCGATTGTGCGATCACTTCCGCCCCGCCCTTGGCCTTGAGCGCCGCGGCATTGGCGGCTTGGTCATGGTCGAGCGCGTAAGGGTAAGGCACCAGCACCGATGGGCGGCCGATGACGGCGAGTTCGGAGACGGTCGAGGCGCCGGAACGGCAGATCACCAGATTGGCATTGGCGATCTTCGCCGGCATATCGCCGAAGAAGGGCGAAACCTCGGCCTGCATGCCAAGCTTTACATAGGAAGCCGTCACTGCATCCTTGTCCTCAGGCCGGGCCTGTTGAACGATGCTGAGCCGCTTGCGCAGGTCCTCGCCGAGAATGCAGACGGCCGACGGGATGGCGGTAGAGAAGAACTGCGCCCCTTGGCTGCCGCCGAAGACAACGAGATTGAACGGATCATTCGCCTCGGACGGATGATAAGGGGTCTCCGCCGCGGCGATCACGCCCGGCCGCACCGGATTGCCGGTCACCACGGTCTTCGCCGCATATCGGCCGCTGCCCTCCGGCAGGAAACCGCCGGCGATGGCCTTGACCTTGTTGGCGAGCATCTTGTTGGCGCGGCCCATGACGGCATTCTGCTCATGGATCATCGTCGGGATGTTCATGCCGGAGGCTGCGAGCAGCGGTGGCACGGTCGGGTAACCGCCGAAGCCGACCACGGCCTTGGGCTTCAGCCGCGTGAACAGCGCACGCGCCGTGCGAATGCCGCGCCAGAGCTTGTAGAGCGCCTTGGCCACCGCAATCGGATTCTTCGAACCAATGGTCGCCGAGGGTACGACATGAATGTCGTCGGCCGGAAACTTTCCGGCAAAGCGTTCCGCGCGGCTGTCCGTGACCAGATGCACCGCATAGCCGCGCGCCTTCAGCGCATGGCCCAGTGCCTCCGCCGGAAACAGATGGCCGCCGGTTCCGCCGGCTGCCAGCACGATCAAGCCTTTATCCATACCTTACTCCGCGGCCGGCAGAGCCTGGGGCGCGGAACGGAAAAGGCTGCGTTCCTGCGCGCGTTTCTCCGGCCTGTGGCGCGTCAGCGCCAGGATGAAACCGGCCGTCACGCATATGGCAATCTGCGACGATCCGCCATAGGAAATCAGCGGCAGCGTCATGCCTTTTGCCGGCAGCAGCTGCAGATTGACGCCGATATTGATGATCGACTGGAAGCCGATCTGCAGCACCAAGCCGGCCACGGCAAAGCGGGTGAAGTCGTTGCGGTCGCGGAAGGCATGCGCGAGCCCCCGCATGACGATGAAGAGATAGAGCCCCACCAGCGCCATACAGAAGATGATGCCGAATTCCTCGGCGGCGACGGAAAAGACGAAGTCGGTATGGCTGTCGGGCAGGATGCGCTTGACGATGCCTTCGCCTGGTCCCGTGCCCAGCCAATGGCCGCGCGTGATCGCATCATGGGCGGTGTCGACCTGGAACGTATTGCCCTCGCCGGTCATGAACTGGTTTATTCGACCCGCCACGTGCGGGAAGACGACATAGGCGAAGAACAGGAGGCCGCCGGCGCCAGCGGCCATGACGATGATCCAGAGCCAGGGCATGCCGGCCATGAAGAACATCGAACCCCAGACGCCAGTCGTCAGCATGGTCTGGCCGAGATCCGGCTCGGCGACCAGGAGCGCCGCAACAATGACGAAAATGAGCAGCGCGAACAGATTGCCTGGAATTTCCGGCTGCCGCTGATGTTCGGCGAACAGCCAGGCGCAGACGACGACGAAGCAGGGCTTCATGAATTCGGAAGGCTGGATTGACAGGACAGAGATCGTGATCCAGCGCCGCGAACCCTTGACCTCCATGCCGATGAACAGCACCGCCACCATCATCAGCACCATGATCACGAACATGATCATGGCCGTGCGGCGCACCTGGCGCGGCGACAGGAAGGACAGGCCGAACATCACGCCCAGCGACGGCAGCATGAACATGGCGTGCCGCTCGACGAAATGGAACGGCTCAAGCCCGATGCGCTCGGCGACGGCCGGCGACGCAGCGAAGGAGAGCATGAAGCCGATGCCGAGCAGCAGGATGAAGACGGCGAGGAAGAACCGGTCGATCGTCCAGAACCATTCAGCCAGAGGCCCTCTTTCCGCCCTGCTTACCATCCCCGTCATCCTTCTCATTCACGCCAAGAAAGGCGAATATCCCCGCGATAATGCAGAGAAATCACTTAATATCTCATTAACCACGCTGTACTTGAGCATATGCTTATAAACCGGACCCAGGCTTGTGGGTCAGATCAGCATCGAAACACCGTCGAGCCCACGGACGAGATCGACGAAATGGTCGCCACGGACTTCGAAATTCTTGAACTGGTCGAAACTGGCGCAGGCCGGCGACAGCATCACGACCGCGCCTGCCTCGTCCTTCTCGGCATCCTGTGCAGCATGCGCCACCGCCCGCTCTAGCGTGCCGGAGATTTCGTAAGCGACATCGGTGCCGAGCGTGGCGGCAAATTGCGGTGCGGCCTCGCCGATCAGATAGGCCTTGGCAATGCGGCCATAGAGCGGCTTCAGGCTGGTAATCCCACCTTCCTTGGGCAGGCCGCCGGCGATCCAGTAAATGTGCTCGTAGCTTGAGAGCGCCGGTGCTGCCGCATCCGCATTCGTCGCCTTGGAATCGTTGACGAACACCACGCTGCCACGCCGCGCCACCGGCTGCATGCGGTGCTTGAGACCCGGGAAACTCTTGAGGCCGGCGCGGATGTCATCTTCACTGACGCCGACAGCCAGGCAGGCGCCGATGGCGGCGGCTGCGTTCTGTGCATTGTGCGCGCCGCGCAGCGTCTGGATGCCGTCGAGATCGGCGACCAGCCGCGCCTTGCCGTCCGTGGCATGCATGATCTTCTGGCCATCGGCATAAAGGCCGTTCGTCACCGGATGCCGGCGGGAAATCCTCACCGTCCGTACCCCGGCCCGTTCGACCCGATCGGCAATCAGGCTGCAATAGCTATCGTCATCGCCGATGATGGCCGTCTCGGAGCCGGCAACCAGCCGCTCCTTGACGTCGGCATAGTGTTGCATCGTGCCATGCCGGTCGAGATGGTCGGGCGTCAGGTTGAGCAGGATACCGGCAGACGGATTGATCGTCGGCGCCAGATCGATCTGGTAGGACGAGCATTCGACGACATAATAGCGGTTCGCCGCCGGCGGATCGAGCGTCAGCACCGCCGTGCCGATATTGCCGCCGAGCTGCGTGTCGCGGCCGGACGACTTTAATATATGGGCAATCAGCGCCGTCGTGGTCGACTTGCCATTGGTGCCGGTAATGGCGATGAACGGGCAAGCCGGCGCATGCGCACGCCGCTCGCGGACAAAGAGCTCGACATCGCCGATGATATCGACACCGGCGGCATGCGCCAGGTCCACGGTCCAATGCGGCTTGGGATGGGTCAGCGGCACGCCCGGCGACAGCACGAAAGCGGTAAATTGCGACCAGTCCGCCTGCCGCAGATCCCCCGTGCCTAACCCCTTGGAGCTTGCCTTTTCGACCGAGTCCGGATTGTCATCCCAGGCCGTGACGATCGCGCCGCCAGCTGCAAGCGCCTCCGCCGTGGCAAGACCGGAGCCGCCGAGGCCGAACAACGCGACTTTCCTATCCCTAAGCGTGGTGATCGCAATCATTCGGGATCACCTGAGCTTGAGGGTAGCGAGGCCGACCAGCGCCAGGATCACGGCGATGATCCAGAAGCGGATCACCACCTGGCTCTCCGTCCACCCCTTCTTCTCGAAATGATGATGGATCGGCGCCATCAGGAAGACGCGCTTGCCCGTCATCTTGAAGCTCGCCACCTGAATGATGACCGACAGCGTCTCCATGACGAACACGCCGCCGATGATCGCCATGACGATCTCATGCTTGGTGGCAACAGCCACCGAACCGATCAGGCCACCGAGGGAAAGCGAACCGGTATCGCCCATGAAAATCGCTGCGGGCGGGGCATTGAACCAGAGGAAGCCCAGCCCTGCCCCGACAACGGTCGACACGACCACGGTCAATTCACCGGTGCCCGGCACGAAATTGATCTGCAGATAGTTGGCGAATACCGCATTGCCGGCGAGATAGGCGATGACGCCGAAGGAGGCGGAAGCGATCATGACGGGCACGATGGCGAGACCATCGAGACCATCGGTGAAATTCACCGCATTGCCGGCCGCAACGATGACGAAGCCGCCGAAGACGATGAAGAAATAGCCGAGGTTCAGCAGCAGGTCCTTGAAGAACGGGAAGGCCACAGACGTGTTCATATGAACATTCTCCAGCCCCATCGGCACGGTCGCCTTCATCATGAAGAATGTGGCAATGCCCGCGATGACGAATTCGGCCAAAAGCCGCATGCGGCCGGAAAAGCCGGCCGTGCTTTGCTTCGTCACCTTGAGATAGTCGTCATAGAAGCCGATCAGGCCGAAACCAAGCATGACCAGCAGGCAGGACACGACATAGACATTGCCAAGATCTGCCCAAAGCAGCGATGAGGCAACGACCGAAGCCAGGATCATCAGCCCGCCCATGGTTGGCGTGCCGGCCTTCTTGAAATGCGTCTGCGGACCATCGGCCCGGATCGGCTGGCCCTTGCCCTGCCGAATGCGCAGCGAATCGATGATCATCGGCCCGAAGAAGAAGACGAGAAGTGCAGACGTGAAGAGTGCCGCCCCTGCCCGGAAGGTGATGTACCGAAACAGGTTGAAAATCTGGAGATGATTGGACAACTCCACCAGCCAAAGCAACATCTCGACACTTTCCTCTCGATTATTCCGGCGACGCAACCGGCGCGAACTTCGCCGTCAGCGCCGCTACAATGCGTCCAAACCCGGTACCCTTAGACGACTTGACCATCAGCACATCGCCCGGGCGTATATTCTCGACGACGTAGGCGCCGAGTTCATCGGCATCGCTGCGATAGACGACGTCCTTATCGTCTCCCAGCACATCGCGCAAATGGGCCATGTCGGGTCCGGCGAGCCATATATCATCGATTCCGGATTTCTGAAGCGGTTCGGCCAGTTCCCGATGCACATCGGCTGAGAATTCTCCCATTTCCAGCATGTCGCCGAGAATGGCGATACGCCGGCCGCCCATGTCGGTATCGGAAGCCGCGAGAAGATCGATCGCCGCCCGCATCGAGGCCGGGTTGGCGTTGTAGCTTTCGTCGATCAGCGTCAACTTGCCGCCCGGTAGCGTGAGATGCACGCGCTGACCGCGCCCCTTGGCAGCGCTGACATCGGCAAAAGCGGCGATCACGCGGAACATGTCGGCACCTGTCAGATAGGCGGCGGCGAGCACGGCCACGGCATTTTCGGCGATATGGCGGCCCGGCGCATTGATCGCGACATCGACCTCCCGGTCGCCGATGGCGGCGGAGAAGATCGCGCTCTCTCCATCCTGCGTGTAGTCCAGCAGCCGGAAATCCGCCTCCGGATGGGCGCCGAAGGATGCGATATGCGCAATCCCGACCTGGGTCGCGAGCTGCCGCAGCAGTTCATACTGGCTGTTGTCGCGGTTGATGAGTGCATGCCCGCCTGGCACGATGCCCTCGAAAATCTCCGCCTTGGCGCGCGCGATCTCTTCCAGGCCGGAGAAATTGCCGAGATGGGCGGCGGCAATCGTGGTGATGATCGCCACATGCGGGCGCACCATTTTCACCAGCGGCCGGATCTCGTCCGGATGGTTCATGCCGATCTCGAACACGCCGAAATCGGCTTCGCGCGGCAGCCGCGCCAGCGTCAGCGGCACGCCCCAGTGATTGTTGAACGAGGCTGGCGAGTAATGCACCTTGCCGCAGGAAGAAAGCACCTGCCGCAGCATCTCCTTGGTCGTGGTCTTGCCGACCGAGCCGGTGACAGCGATGATATGCCCCCTCGCCCGGTCGCGCGCCGCACGGCCCAGTTTCTCCAGCGCTTCGAGCGTATCGCGCACGACGATCTTCGGCGCTGGCACGCTGCCCAGCGCCGGCAGCTTGGCTTCGCTGACGACCAGCACCGCAGCACCATTCGCAGCCGCGATATTCGCATAATCGTGACCGTCGACACGATCGCCCTTGATGGCGAAGAAAGCTTCGTTCGGCGCGATCTGGCGGCTGTCGATGCTGATGCCGGAGACGGTCATCGGCATGTGCCCCATCGGCCTGCCATGCATCGCTTCGATCATCTCTGCGGTTTCCCAGAGAAACGCCATCGCTTAGCCCCCCAATGCCTTGCGGATTTCCTCATGGTCGGAGAAGGGCAGAACCGTGGTGCCAACGATCTGCCCCTCTTCGTGCCCCTTGCCGGCGACGATCAGCGTGTCGCCGGATTTCAGCATCTTCACGGCTTGGCGGATCGCCTCATGCCGGTCGCCGATCTCGGTCGCGCCGGGTGCTGCCACCATGATCTCCGCGCGGATCGTGGCCGGCACTTCCGTACGCGGATTGTCGTCGGTGACGATGGCGACATCGGCCAGCCGCGTGGCGATCTCGCCCATGATCGGCCGCTTGCCCTTGTCGCGGTCGCCGCCGCAGCCGAACACCACGACGACGCGGCCGGTCGTGAACGGCCGGACCGAAGTCAGCACATTCTCCAGCGCCTCGGGCTTATGGGCATAATCGACATAGCAGAGCGCGCCATCCCTGGTCTGGCCAGCCAGCTCCAGCCGGCCTGGCGCGCCGCGCAGACTGTTGAGCGCTGCGAAGGCCTTGTCGGCCTGGACTCCCGTCGAGATCGCCAGCCCTGCCGCAACGATGGCATTGGCGATCTGGAAATCGCCGGCCAGCGGCAGATGCACCTCGAAAATCTCACCGTCAAAATGGATTTCCGCGACCTGCTTGTCGCGGAAATGTTCGACCCGCTTGAGCGCCAGCCAATCACCCTTGCGGCCGACGGTGCGGACATCGAGACCGGCAACGCGCGCCGCCGTTGCCGCCCTATCCGACCATTCGTCATCGGCATTGATCACCGCCGGCGCCCCCTTCGGCATCAGCGTATCGAAAAGCCGCATCTTGGCCTGGAAATATTCCTCCATCGTCGGGTGATAATCGAGATGATCGCGGCCGAGATTGGTGAAGGCCGCGGCAGACAGACGCACGCCATCGAGCCGGCGCTGGTCGAGCCCGTGGCTGGACGCTTCCATTGCCGCATGGGTGACGCCCTCATGGGCAAGTTCGGCCAGCAATTTGTGCAGCGTCACCGGATCGGGCGTGGTCAGGGAGCCGTAGTCGTTGCGGTTCGGACCGATGACGCCGGTCGTGCCGATCTGTGCGGCGGCCAGTCCCGCATGCGCCCAGATCTGCCGTGTGAAAGATGCGATGGAGGTCTTGCCCGCCGTGCCGGTGACCGCCGCCACGGTCGCCGGCTGCGCACCATAGAAGGCGGCGGCGGCAAGTGCGAGCGCCCGCCGCGGATCGGTCGAGGCGATGGCACCGGGATGGCCGGCCGCACCTGCGATCACCGCCGCAGCGCCTTTTGCCTTGGCATCCTCAATGAAGCGGGCGCCATCGGTTTTCGTGCCGGCAAGCGCGACGAACAGGTCGCCTTTTTCCACCTTGCGGCTGTCGGAGGTTATGCCGGTGACATCGATATCACCGGCAATGCCGTCCAACGGCCGCTCCAGCACGTCATCCGTGACCAAGTCCCTGAGCTTCATCATGTCCCCTCATTGTCAGTCGAATCTTACGACTCGTTCTTGACTGTCAATAAGACACAAGCAAGGCACTTCCGTCCTTGCCGAACCGTGGCTTGACGCCGAGCAGGGGCGCAGCCCGCCGAATGATGGCGCCGACGATCGGCGCCGCATTGCAGCCGGCAGTGATGCCGCAACGTTCCAGCGCCTGCTTCGGCTCGTCGGCGAAGGCCAGCACGATATATTTCGGATCGTTGATCGGGAAGGAGCCAAGGAAGGCATTGAAGCGCACGTCACTGGCATAGCGACCATGCCGCACCTTCTCGGCGGTGCCGGTCTTGCCGCCGACCCAGAAGCCCGGCACTTCGGCCCGCTTGCCGGATCCCAGCGGATTGGCGACATTGTCGCGGAAGAGGAAGCGCATATTGCTGACCGTGCTCGGCTTGATCACCAGTTCGGCATTCTCCATCGCCTCGTCTGCCGTACGCGGCAGGAAAGTCGGCTCGATCAGGTAGCCGCCGTTCATCAGCGCCGCACCCGCCACCGCGGTCTGCAGCGGCGTGGTGGCCACGCCGTGACCGAAGGCGATGGTCAATGAATTGATCTTTTTCCACACTTTCGGCTGGGAGGGTGTCGCAACCTCGGGCAGTTCTGTCTTCATCTTCGACAGCAGACCGAGCCGCGTCAAAAATTCCTTGTGCCCTTCGAGACCGACGGAATCGGCCATCCGGGCGGCACCGATATTAGAGGAATGGATGAACACGTCCGAGACCGACAGGATGGCATGCGTCGCATGGAAGTCGTGGATGGTGAAGCCGCCGATATAGAGCGGTTTGCGCGCGTCAAACGTGCTGTTCATGTTCATCTTGCCGTCATCCAGCGCCATGGCGATGGTGAAGGCTTTGAAGGTCGAACCCATCTCGAACAGGCCGCCCGACATGCGGTTCATGTCGCTCTTGGTCTCGCGCTTGATCGTCTCGCCCGGATTGTTGGGGTCGAAATCCGGCACGGAGGCCATGGCGATGATTTCGCCGGTATGGATATCGAGCACCACCGCGCCGGCGGCGACCGAATTGAATTTCTGCATGCCGTTGACGATTTCCTCGTGCAGGATGTTCTGCACGCGCAAATCGATAGAGAGCTTGACCGGCTCAAGCGGCGTGTTCGTCGCAAGGCCCGTGGCGCGCAGGTCGGCAAGGCCCTGCATGTCGAGATATTTCTCCATGCCGGCAACGCCGCGATTGTCGATATCGACATAGCCGACGAGATGCGCCGCCGTCTCACCGGCGGGGTAGAAGCGCCGCTTGGCCGGGCGGAAGCCGATGCCGGGTATGCCAAGCTGCAGGATCTCGCTCTGCTGCTTGGGTGTCAGCTGTCGGTCGAGCCACTGGAAATGCGACTTCGAGGTCAGCTTCTTGTAGGTGCCCTTGGTGTCGAGATTGGGCAGCACCGAGGTCAGCAATTCAACCGCTTCATCCGGATCGACGATCTTGTTGGGCTCGCAGAACAGCGAAACGGTATTGACGTCGGTTGCCAGAATCTCGCCGTTACGGTCGAGGATATCCGGGCGAGAGGCGACCGTGGCGTCGGACGGAGCGATCGACGCCACGGTATCCGGCGGCGTCAGCCCATATTCCACCAGCCGACCGCCAATGATCGCATAGACGATGCTGAAGCAGCCGATCATGATGGCGATGCGGCTGCGCGCCTGACCACCCGAAGCCTTGCGGGTGCCCTGGAAATTGACGCCGGTCGAGTTCGGCAGGCTGCGCGACCCGGTGTTGAAATGGGCCTTGCTCTTCACAACCATGATGCGGGAGAGGAAGGACATCAGTCGTTCACCGATCCTGTCTTGATTGTGTCAGTGCTCTCGCCGAGCAGTTTCTGCGCATAGGCACGGGCTTCCTTGTCGGTCACCTTGCCGTCCTTGTCGGTGTCGGCCGGATCGAAGACCGGCAGTTGCGAGCGTAGCATCGGCAGTTCCTGTGGCTGCACCAGCTGGGTCGATTCGGTGGGAAGCAGCGGCAGCTGTGTCTGGAAATCGGTGACCAGGGTCTGCAGCCGGTGCGGTTGGGTGAGCAGCGACCAGTCGGCCTTGAGCAGCGCGATCGTGTCCTTTTCGAGCTGGATATCCGCCTCGATCTTCCTGACCTCGGCAAGCTTCTCCTCGGCGCGGTGCTTGATCGAATAGGTCACGGCGGCCACTGCCGTCATGATCACGATCAGGATGACGTCCAGGGTGCGCAGCATGTCAGGGCCTCATCTTTTCAATATCGGTCAGCTTCGGCAGGTCGAAGATCGAAACATCGGCCTTGCCTGCCTTGGCTTCAGTGCGAATGCCGACGCGCAGCTTGGCGGAACGGGCGCGAGGATTGACCTCCGCCTCCTCGTCGCTGGCCAGCACCGCCTGCTTGGTCGGAAGCTTGAAAATCTCCGGCGCCTGCGCGACTTCCGGCAGGTGACGCGATCCGGACGCCTTGCCGGCGCGATCGGCGAAGTAGCGCTTGACGATGCGGTCTTCGAGCGAATGGAAGGTGACGACCACCAGCCGTCCGCCGGGCTTCAATGCCCGCTCCGCCGCAAACAAGGCCGCAGCCAGTTCACCGAGCTCGTCATTGACGAACACGCGCAGCGCCTGGAAGACGCGGGTCGCGGGGTGAATCTTGTCCGCCATTTTGCGCGGTGTCACAATCTCGATCAGGCCGGCAAGGTCGCGCGTGGTGTGAAAGAGTTTTTCCTGCCGGCGCCGCTCGATCGCATGCGCAATGCGCGTCGCCTGCCGCTCCTCGCCGAGGAACGAGAAAATCCGGATCAGGTCGTTGACCTTGGCCCGGTTGATCACATCGGCTGCACTGACGCCGGCGCTCGCCATGCGCATGTCGAGCGGCCCGTTCTTCTGGAAGGAGAAGCCGCGCTCGGCCTCATCGATCTGCATGGAGGAGACGCCGATATCGAGCACGACGCCGTCGAGCCCCTCTTCCGGCGCAAACCGGTCGAGCCGGCTGAAATTGCTTTGGTGAAGCTCGAGCCTGCCGCCAAAGCGCTCGACCATGGCCTGTCCTGCGGCAATCGCCGAAGGGTCACGGTCGAGCGCGATGACGGCAGCGCCCGTATCGAGAATGGCGCCCGTATAACCGCCTGCGCCAAACGTTCCGTCGAGAACGATGCGGTCTGCCGCCGGTTCGAGATACCGAAGTACCTCTGCCAGCATGACAGGTATATGGCGTACCGATCCGCCTGTGGCATCGTCCGCTTCGCTGCCACGATCCGCCATAACCTCTGTGCTCCGTATCATCAGGAACTGGGGCCTCGTTTCCTCAGTTCCTCTCTCGCCGTTTTCTGGGCGTCCGAAAACACATCCGGGCGCCACAATTGGAAATATTCTGCTCGACCGACGAAGGTCACCTCGTTCTCTATCCCCGTATAGGAACGGATGAACTCGGTCACCATCAGACGACCCTCGGAATCGAGCTTCATGAAGACCCCGCCACCGTGGACCAGCAGCGACATCCGGTTCCATTCCAGCGCAAACGGATCCATGTCCTGAAGCCGCCTCTCGAAGCGGGCGAGCAGGTCCGGACCGCCGATACAAATCGCCGGATAGTGAAGATCCTGAAAACAGTACAGTTCCTCGATGCCCGCCGAACTGAGAACGCTGCGAAAGGTGGAGGGTACAGACACCCGGCCCTTGACATCGATCTTGTTCGTCGCGCTCGACAGGAACCGGTTCATAACGCGATACAGCCGCTCCCAGGCGGCGAACCCCGCCGAGCGGAGCCGCCATGCACTTGATATCGTTCACAAATGCAGGGTCCCGTCCCACATCCGCGAGTGATCCGTCCGGGTAGACCGGCCGGTCCGCACCAAATCTGAACTGGGCTCTAGAGCGCCCTTCTGCAGTGCGATTTTGGGATAACATGGGACATTATGGGCGTCAATGGGATTGGACCTGTCGCGCGGGCATTCCGCGGTCGTTTATTCATAAGCCGTTAAGTTTAATGGAAGTTTAATTTTGGCTGCAGAAGTTCGGTTGGAATTTGAGAAAAGTTAAATAAAGCAGGTCCTGAAGTTCAGAAAATGCGGGATTTCCAGCGCCTTGAAGCAGGAAATGCATCCCGAATCGCAAATGTGGGGGGTATCGCCAGTCGGCCTGTAAGCCGGGTTCTGTATGGCTCCGACTCGCGCCGGAACGTGGCAGCCATTCATCTGGGACGACGCTTACGCGCCGCCTCACGCAACCCACCCGGATGGCGGACCCGGAAACGGGTCTGGCGCTTGCGCGCACATGCCATCCCTATTCGGTCTTGCTCCCGGCGGGGTTTACCATGCCGTCCCTGTCGCCAGGTCCGCGGTGGGCTCTTACCCCACCTTTTCACCCTCACCCGGCATGCCGGGCGGTCTGTTTTCTGTGGCACTTTCCCTGGGGTCGCCCCCGCCGGACGTTATCCGGCGCCGTGTTTCCGTGGAGCCCGGACTTTCCTCACCTCGCGGCCTTTCGACCTTCTGCGGAGCGCGGCTGCCCGGCCGACTGGCAGGGCGTGCTTAGACCAGTCGCGGCACAATAGGAAGGCGAAAAATAGAGATCGGGGAGATCATGTTGCGAATGAAGGCCGGGAGTCGCATCCTGAATGACACCACCAAGCAGCAAGTTGCTCGTGCCCTGCTGATCACCTACTGTTCGTTCCCGGCTCAGGAAGCCAGGGTTAGCTTGAACCTGCCCATAGTAACTTGGGGCGTCATCGGCAGGATGATAATAATAGGCAGTGGGAAGCTGCACGATCAACAACGCCGCGGCACCGATCCACATGGAGCGCCAATCCGGTTTTCCCCACACCGCCAGCTTCTTCTTCACAGTCACGAGGTCATGCTTTTGCGAAAAGCGCCTGATCTTACGCGCCGCAGCCTCGACGCGCATTCTCTTAAAGATTAACAAGCCGGTGGGCACGATGAAAAAGACATACAACCAAAAGAATATTAAATGGAATTCCGGCGCAAGGTCCGCGCGCCAGAGCAGCAGGCCGACCGCCTGCCCAATCAGCGGCAGGGCCGCGATCGCGGCAAATCCGTAGAGCCTATAATACAGCGCAACAGGCAGCGGAAACAGACCGCCAAGGATCGTTCTCGAACGCGGATGTCTGTCCCGCCGGTGCGCCGCCGCGTAATAGGCCTGGATATCGGAATCCTTAGGAAAGACGAGATCCAGATAGATGTCGTCGATCAGCGACACCTCGTAATAGGGTGTCGGCTTCGATGGATCGGCCAGAGGACGGCCAACCGTCAGTGTCAGTGCCGCAAGAAGATAACTGGCTCGCCCCGCATCCAGGCTGGCAAACAAGATCCTGTCTTGACGAAGGAAGCCAAAGCGCTCTTCCACTGCGCGTAAGATCGGCGCATAGGGCATTAGGAAGTCCTTGCCGATGAACCTCGCATCGCCGGGCCTGATCGATATGTCGGGCAAATGACCGAAATGGGCATATATATCTTCCACCAGGCGCATCAGCATCATCCTGGTCAATAGMCCTGACAATTCCAGTGGCGCCTGGTCTCGCACGGTCTCGACAGCCGCCCAAAAGACCTTGAGAGGTTCCGGATCAAGATCCACGCGGCTTGCGCTGAGGAGAAGCTGGAAACGCTCGAGCGCGTCTTCGTTGGGGTGAGGACCGGCCGGGCTGCGCGTGGGCTCTGCAGCGATGGGCTCGCGCGTATTGGCAGCATCCGCTGCGGTGCGATCGGCGTTCCCATCGGAGGTTGTTTCCGGCGTCTCAAGCGATGCAGCAGATCCTTGTTCGTCCAGCTGCGCGGAGGGACCGTCGAGCGAAACCGGCGCGGACGATGGAGGAATTGTCTGCTCAGCCAGCGCTTCGCTTTCCCCCGCCGTGTCAACGAGTTGCAAGCGCACGCGCAGTGCATGATCACGGGCTTGGAGCAAGGCCTGAAATCCGGCAGGGTCTTCATCCGGCCGCGTTTCCCGCAGCCTTATCGCATAGGCCTTTCGGATCGCCTTCTCGTCACCGGTTGGAGCGATACCTAGAACCGACCACGGATAATCCATCTCCACACCCCTTATTCACGCCCGCCGTAAAACCTGTTCCGACCGAATACGACGGCAGCCCAGAGCAAGACCGCGGCAAACCTGCCGAGTTTCAGGACGGTGACGTCACGTCCGCTCCATTTCTTCAGTCGCCCGACGATCTCATCATGGCTAAGCCCCTTCGCCACGAATCGATCGATGCGCGCACTGAGCGCGCCCACCCGCAAGCCGCGCCACTGAGCGCCGACAGCAAGCGAAACAGCACAATAAATCAGGATCACCAGCGGCAGAAACTGCCTGACTTGTTCGTTCGTCGAATTTAGAAATGCCACCATGACCGCGGCGATACCGCAAAGCGCGGCAGACAGGCGGGAAAGCCGGAAATAGAGAGCAAAGGGCAGAGAGAACAAGGCTATCTGTATGGAAAAGGACGATTCGCAGCGACCCTGCGTCACGCTATTTCGATAATATTGCAGCATGAACCCATCTGCCGCAAAACCCGCTTTCAGATAGGATTCCGGGATGAAGGGAACCTTGGATGGCTTAACCTTTTCGCCGCCGTCGCTCGGTTGCCGCAGCGCAAATGAAAACGCCTCGATCAAATAGAAACCGTCTTCCTGCGCCAGGAAATCGAACACGACCATGTCATGTTGCGCGAGCCGGAAATGCGCATCGAAATCCCTGACAATGTCGACATAGACGTTGAATGGACCGTTTCGAAATCTCGCGACCTCTGCATTGGTCATGTCGGTGACAGACCGCATTTCAGGAATTGCCGCTCGCATATCACTGACCAGCCGATGCAGCAGCCAATGCATGGCAAGCCCATCACATTCGAGGGGAACGTCGTCGAACGCCGCGAACGCACGCTTCCACTGAATGCGCAGGTCCGACGCGGAGGATTTGGTGTCTATGGCTTGAAGGCTTTGCGACAACTTCGCCAGCGCCACATCCGCGGCTCCTTCGCCTACCGGGGGTGCGCTGTCCTTTTCCAATACGGCATCGGAGATGCTGGCTTCATTCTCCAATGTCGTAGTCTCGAATGCAGCCGCAGCCGTCTCTCGTTCGGTGCTTTGCGCAACCACGATGCTCGCATCATCAAAAGCACTGAAAGCGGCATGCCCGGCAAGCGCTGCGTCACGCGCCTCGACCAATTTCTGAAATCCGGCGGGGTCCTCGTCGGGGCGCGTCTCGCGCAGTTTCAGCGCATAGGCCCTGCGGACCGCTTTTGCGTCATCGGTCGGCGCGATGCCAAGGACCGACCAGGGATAGCCTGTCGTCATAAGGGCCATCAGCTCCGGGTGAAGACGAACTTGTCGAACTTGTCGAGGAACTGCCGGAATTCCTGCCGCACTCGATCGATATCGCGAATGCGCTGATCGTCGATGGCCGCATTGAAGTGCAAGAGTCCATTGGCGATCGCATCCCGGTCGGCGTCCAGCACCTCGGCATAGAGCCGTTCGGCACGCGCGATCAGTTCGCGATTCTCGTGTTGGTCGCGCGGCGCAAGCTTGATTGCGGAGAGCTTGGCAAAGCGTGCAGCCAAATCGGCGTCGCTGAGACCTGAACTGTTGGCGAACACTGCTTTATAGATCTGCCGTGTGGAGTTCACCGTCGCTTCGACTTCAAGCGCGCCGTTGAGGTCATAGGTGAAACGAACATTGACCGATTCCTGGTGGGCTGGCTTGGGCGGCACCTCTACTTTCAGGCGGCCGATCATGATGTTGTGCTCGGGCTTGAGATTCTCGCCCTGGAAAACACGCAGATCGATCCTTGACTGGTTGTCTTCTATCGTCACGTAGCTTTCCACGCGGCTGATCGGCACCGTGGCATTGCGCTGGATGATTGGCGAGACGACCTCTTCGTGGCGGCCATCGGGTCTCCGTCGCACAATGCCGATGCCAAGCGTGAAAGGACAGACATCGGTGAGCAGCACGTCTTCGACCGCCGCATGCCGCGCCTTGAGCGCCGACTGGATGACAGCACCATGCGCCACCACCTCATCCGGATTGATATTGACGAAGGGCAGCTTGCCGAAGAGCCGTACAATCATCTGGCGGATTGCCGGCATGCGGGTCGCACCGCCGACAAGCACAATGGCATCGAGATCGGACGGCGCGATCGTCGAATCACGCAGCGCTCGCTCGAGCGGCTGACGCAGCCGCCGAAACAGATCTGCGCATTCGAGCTCGAACTCGTCGCGCGTGACGGTGCCTTCGAGCCGCCCACTCTTCAGTTCGATGCGATAGTCCGTGGACGCGTGCGACGAGAGTTCGAGCTTCACGACATCGGCACCGCGAACCAGCCTCGCCAATTCGACACCGGAGAGCGCGTGCAGATCGATGTTGGATTTGCGGCAGAGGAGCTGCCCCAGCGCATTGGTGAAATCGTCGCCACCGAGAAAATTGTCGCCCGCAGAGGCGCGGATTTCAAACACGCCGTCATATTTATGCATGATCGAGACGTCGAACGTACCGCCGCCCAGGTCGAAGACCAGGAATTGGCCTTCGTCATGGGTCTCGAGCCCATAGGCCAGCACCGCTGCGGTCGGTTCGTTGATCAGTCGCTCGACCTTGAGACCGGCAAGCTGCGCCGCATGGATCGTAGCCTTGCGCTGTACGTCGTTGAAATAGGCCGGACAGGAGATCACCGCCTCGGTCACCGTTTCATTGTAATGAGCCTGGAAATCGGCGACCAGCGAGCGCAGCACCAGCGAGGAAAGCTCTTCGGCGCGGAACGATTTGCGGCCGAGCTGGATGACCTTGTCGGTGCCCATCCAGCGCTTGAACGACATGACAGCGTTTTCAGGCTTCGACAGTGCCATTTCCCGCGCCGCGGCACCGACGAGGATCTGCTCGTCCGCACCGATCGATACGGCCGAAGGCGTCAGGAAACTGCCATGCGCATTGCGGATGAGATTGGGTTTGCCGTCCTCGAACACGCCGATAAGCGAATTCGTCGTACCAAGATCAATGCCGATAATTGCCATCGTGAGTCCGAAATTGATGAAGAGAGAGACGCGTGCAAGATTGCCATCTCACTACCTGCATTCTCGGGGGCCGACAATAAAAAGTTGAATTGCTTCAGGCCCCTGGCAGCGCCTTGAGCAACCGGTGCAGCGTCTCGATCGTCGAGGCATCCGCCACGCCGTCGACACGCTCGGGCCGGAAATGCCGCTGGAACGCCTCGACGACGCCGACCGTCTTCTCGCAGAACTCACCGCTCACCGGCACGTCATAGCCATAGAGCGCCAGCATGGCCTGTAGCGCCTCCACGGGCGGCCCCCCATCGCCGCGCTGGAAGAAACGACCGCCAGCAATCGGCGTGGGTGCGACATAATGCCCGACGCCTGACCCAGCCAGCCTGTTCCAGGGGAATTTCTCGCCCGGATCGACCTTGCGCACCGGAGCGATGTCGGAATGACCGAGCACCATTTCCGCCGCGATCGCATGGCGGGCAATAATATCACGACAGAGCGCGATGACGGCTTCGATCTGCGCGTCCGTGAAATCCGGCAGGCCGCCGGGATGGCCCGCATTGGCGATCTCTATGCCGATCGAGCGCGAATTGCTGTCGGTCTCACCCTTCCAGAAGCTCTTTCCCGCATGCCAGGCCCGCAGGCTCTCCGGCACGAGCTGCAGGATACGCCCGTCCTCGAAGATGAAGTAATGAGAGGAGACCTGGCTTTCCTCCACCGTCAGCCAATGAAGCGCCTGCTCCGCCGTCGGCATGCCGGTATAGTGGAGCACGATCATGTCAGGTGAGCGCGCGCCCTGGCGCTCGCCATGATTGGGCGACGGAGCCACCTCGGCTCCGGCAAAGTCCGGCTGGAAGACGTTCATGCGACGGCGAGACGGAATTCCCGCTCGATCGCGGCAAAGGCATCGTTGAAACGCGCCATGCGATCGTTGGCGATGGCCTGGAACGAGGCCGGCAGGCCGCGCGCGATCAGCCCGTCCGGATGATTCTCCCGCACCAGAGCGTGGTAATGCTTGCGGATCGTCGGGAAATCATCCTTGCGCGACACGCCGAGCACCACATAGGGATCGCGTCCCTCGACATGCACATGGCGGGCAGTGATGCGCTCGAAATGTTCTTCCGAAATGCGGAAGATCTGCGCCACGTCCTGCAGGAAGACCATTTCCTTCTCATGTACGGCGCCGTCGGCCTTGGCAATATGGAAAAGGCCGTCGATGACGTTTTCCAGCATTGGGCAATTGGCCTGGCCGGAGCTGCAAAAGCCAGAAAGTTTCTCGGCATAGGCCTGATAGCCCGCCACGTCCTGCTTGGCGAGATTATAGAGCCGGGCGACATTGCGCGCCTCGTCCGCGGGATAGTCGAACACTTCCTGGAAAGCTGCGACCTCGGTTTCGGTGACGACGCCATCCGCCTTTGCCATCTTGGCCGAAAGCGCGATCATGGCAACCGAAAAGGCCACGCGGCGGCGCGTCTCGGGATCACCCTCGAAGGCAGTGCGAATCGTCTCCACGATGCATGTCAGCGTGTTCGTGGCAGCGTCGGAAACGGCACCCAGCAGTTTTTCCCAGAAGGACATGAACTCACCTGGCATCAACATAATCCTGCAATCAAAGCATGGACCGACAATCATCGGAAATGCAAGCTGAGGATAGCATGAAATTTTCGTAATCCGCGCCTATGCGGAAATATAGTTTTTGCAATGTTGCCCATATGAAAACAGGCCCGCAAGCGGGCCTGTCGAAACCGGAAAAATCCGAGGCTTACTTGCAGACGCGGGTCTTCTTGATGACGACCTTATGGTTCGTCACGACCTTGACCGTCCGCCAATGGCAGGCCGGCTTGATGATGACGACCTTCTTGACCGGCGCCGGCTTGATCTTGACAACGACAGTAGCGGCGGCAGGCATGGCAAACGAAGCGGCGGTCAGGCACGCGACGAAGGCTGCAGCAACAGTTTTCTTCATTTTCAGCTCCCTTGATTATATCCAGTTCGGACTCAATCCGATGAATAGCACCTAGCATGAACATTCCGCGACAGCAACTCAGCGTCAATTGCTTACGGGTGTCTAGGTTACCTGGATGTTAGGCACATCGGGGTGCCATGCCGCAGGACGGGCATCAAGGCGGAATTTTTCACGATCTCTTCACTTTACAGACTGTTAAGTGTGCCGCAGACATGCACATATTGTCCGGGCAAACTGCCCGCATGGAGGATAATATGGCAAAACAAAAAGCCGCGCTGCTGACTGCTGGCGGGTTGGCCCCGTGTCTGTCTTCAGCCGTCGGCGGACTGATCCAGCGCTATAGCGACGTGGCACCCGATATCGAACTGGTCGCCTATCGCTCCGGCTACCAGGGCGTGCTGCTTGGCGACAGCATTGGGATCACGCCGACGATGCGCGAAAAGGCCGGACTGCTCCATTACCAGGGTGGCTCGCCGATCGGCAACAGCCGCGTCAAGCTCACCAATGTCGCCGACTGTGTCAAACGCGGCCTGGTGAAGGAAGGCGAAAATCCGCTCAGAGTCGCCGCCGAGCGGCTGAGCCGCGACGGCATCACCATCCTGCATACGATCGGCGGCGACGACACCAACACGACGGCTGCCGACCTCGCCGCCTATCTCGACGCCAACGGCTACAAACTCACCGTCGTCGGCCTGCCGAAGACGGTCGACAACGACATCGTGCCGATTCGGCAATCGCTGGGCGCCTGGACGGCCGCCGAAGTCGGCGCGCATTTCTTCGACAATGTCTCCAACGAACAGACGGCGGCGCCGAAATCGCTCGTCGTCCATGAAGTCATGGGCCGGCATTGCGGCTGGCTGACGGCGGCCACCGCCCGCGCCTATATACAGAAGTCGCGCAAGAACGAATATGTCGACGGGCTGATGATGAATGCCCAGCTCAAAAGCATCGACGGCATCTACCTTCCCGAGATCGGCTTCGATTACGAGAAGGAAGGCGCGCGATTGAAGAAGGTCATGGAGAAGGAAGGCTGCGTCACCATCTTCGTCTCGGAAGGCGCGGGCCTCGACGCCATCGTCGCCGAACGCGAGGCCGCCGGCGAGCAGATCAAGCGCGATGCCTTCGGCCATGTGAAGATCGACACGATCAATGTCGGCAACTGGTTCTCCAAGCAGCTTGGCCAGCAGATCGGCGCCGAGCGCTCGATGGTGCAGAAGTCGGGCTATTTCGCCCGCTCCGCACCGGCCAACAAGGACGACCTGCGACTCATCCAGGGCATGGTCGACCTCGCGGTCGAAAGCGCCCTCAACCGAGTCTCCGGCGTCACAGGCCATGACGAGAACCAGGGCGGCAAGCTGCGCACGATCGAGTTCGAGCGCATCGAAGGCGGCAAGCATTTCGACACCGACCAGCCCTGGTTTGGCGAAATGATGGCATTTGTCGGTCAGGAATGGGCCGCGCTCTGAAACTTTTTTACGAACCGGCTCAAAAACAGGGCCGGTTCGTTAACACCTTGTTTTTCAGTAATTCCGCTTTCTTAACCACCCCCGTTAACAACCATTACAGGTTTATTAACACCGAATCGGCCATTCCTTAAGGTAGCAGAGAGCCTCGGGCAGGGTTGCCCGGCAAAAGTTAATGAGGTATCAGGGCGTAACGATTTGTGAACGGGGGTCCCGCGCGGGGCGGGCCAAACTTAACAAAGCGGGCGGGAAAATGACCAAAAAATTGAAGCTGGCCACACAAATTGCTCTGGTCACCGGAACGGTTTGCATGGCGGCTTCCTGCAGCACCACATCTCACAGCGTAGCCATGGTGCCTGCCAAAAAACCCGTTACCGTTCAGACCGCCCAGGTCACCCAGTTGCAGCAGGTCGACACGACGGCGCTCGCTTCGCCTGATGCGATGCCGATGACGATCCAGCCCGTCGACCTCGCCACCGACAAGACTGTCGCCATGGCCTATGCCATCCCGACACCGAAGCCGGCCAACGATGCCAGCGCGGCGCTGCAGCAGGCCGTGCAGGTCGCTTCCGCCGATCCGAACGCGGTCAACGAAACCATGGCCGCCGTGAACAGCAATGCCGCCGACACGGCAGTTGGCCTCGACACCAACCCCGCGCCCGTTGTCAAGACGCGTTCGCTCGGCCCGATCGTCATGCAGGACGGTTTCGACGCCCCGGACGTTGCCTCCGTCAATGTCAAACAGACCACCGAGACGACGGACACAACACCCTCTACGGTCAATGCGCTCACCGAGGAAGGCCTGCAGAAGGACGCTCAGGAGCCCTTCGTCAGCTCGACGCGCAACACCAACCTCAACCAGCTCATCTCCAAGTATGCGGCGCTCTACGACGTGCCGGAATCACTTGTGCATCACGTGGTGCGTCGCGAAACCAATTACAATCCCGGCGCGGTGCATGCCGGCAATTGGGGCCTGATGCAGATTCGCTACAACACCGCCAGGGGCCTGGGCTACATCGGCTCGCCCAACGGTCTATTGGACGCCGAGACCAATCTCAAATATGCGGTGAAATATCTCAAGGGCGCCTGGATCGTCGCCGACAAGAACGCCACCAAGGCCGATTGGCTCTACCGCACAGGCTATTATTACCAGGCCAAGAAGAAGCAGCTTCTCGAAAAACTCAACCTGCAATGACCGGCTGAACGGTCGAGTTTTTCTGGACGCTGACTGGCTGAAGAAAAAGGTAACAGGTGGCGCTGCGAAAGTCCGATTTCGCGCCTGAACCTTAGCCCCTCACCTGCAAAATCAAGACGTTAGAAAATGCGTTGACCAGCCGCGCTAGAGCACGATTCATTTCGCATTTCCTAACATCATGATTTTGCTTCCTCTCCCACAAGGGGCTGGGAAAACCCGCGGTAACGCCTTGCCACAATTGCCAGGTTGACCCTTGGCTGCGACGGCAGATGAGGGGCTCAAGTCCGTGCCCCGGACCAATACTTAGATAGCCGCCCAGGTCAATCAACTCCTCGGGCAGACAGCAACCAACCGCAATCCTCAATCCGGCTCGACCGTGCTCTCATCTGGCTGCGCATCGTTCTTCGGCACGACATTATCAGTCGGTGCCGCCGGCAGCGGCGCGCGGGCTGCATCCATCACTTTGGCCACCAGCTCGTGTGGCCGGTAGCCCAGCCGGCCCGGCGTCAGACCAAGCCGAACCACTACGAGTCCTTCCGACGGAATGACGGCGATCGATTGCCCGTCATGGCCGGACAGCCAGAAGGCATCGGCCGGCAGCGTGTTGACGGTATCCGACCCGCCGCCCGCGGGAGGCAGTTTCCAGGCGAGCGCCTGCGTATATCTGCCGTTCGACTGCTGTGTCGCGGTGGTCAGCATGGTGGCGAAATCGGGCGGCAGGACCTGCACGCCATTCCAGTCGCCCTTGTTGGCAAGCAGCAGGCCGAAACGCCCCCAGTCACGCGCCGTGGCATAGAGCAGCGAGCCGCCGGAGAACGTGCCGACCGCATCGGTCTCGAAGATCGCACTGCGCATGCCGATCGGCCCGAACAGCGCCTTGCGCGGATAGGCGAGCGCCTCCTGCGGGTCTGGGACTGCGTTCATCCAAAGCCGCGTCAGCAGCGCACCGGTGCCGGTGGAATAGTGGAATTTCGTGCCCGATCTATCCACCAGCGGCTGGGTCTCAACGAACTTCGCCTCGTCCGTTTCGAGAAACAGCATGCGCGTCACGTCGCTGACGTTGCCGTAATCCTCGTTGAACTGCAGGCCGCTCTGCATCGCCATCAGATCGGAGAGCTTGATCGTGGCGCGGTCGTCGCTCCAGTCGGAGAAGAGATGATCCTGGTCCCATTTGAACTTGCCCTGCCCGACCATGGTGGCGACCAGTGCACCGGTCACCGTCTTGGTCATCGACCAGCCCAGGAATGGCGTGTCGGCGCTGAAGCCGGGCGCATAGGTCTCGGCAATCAGCCTGCCATTCTTGATCACGACGATGGCGCGCATGCCCGGTCCGGCAAGTTTTGGATCGGTGATCAGCGCCTTGACCGGATCGCTGCCGGCAAGGCTGACTTCGTCGCCGAGCGGCCATTCATATTCAGACGCCTTCTCCACCTCGACCGGTTTGGCAAAGGCAACCTTGCGCACAGCATCGAGATTGCTGTCCGGCGCCACTGTGCAGCCCAATCCATCCCGGTAGACCGCATAGCGCGGCGCCACCCAACCGAACAGGTTCGCCTCGATATAGTCGCTGCCTTTGTCGATCTTCACATATTTGAGCAACGGATTCCCCGGCGCCTGGACGTCGTCGGCAAAAACCTGGCGGGGATCGCGATGGGCGAGGAAGACGTTCGAGCAGACGATCTTGGCCGCATAGGCGGTTCCGACTCTGAGCAGCTCGGGCGGAAGGAAATAGAGCCAGCCGGCAGCGCCGACAACCAGCACGACGACCAGCAGAGCCAGCCACTTCAGTATCTTGACGATGATTCGCATGATCGTCGGTTTACTCCATTTCCCGATAGAAATCAGGAAAACGGTCGTTGGGGAAGAGCTAAGGGGCTGCTCTTCCCCAACTTCCGACTGCGGTTCAGGCGCTGATCATAAGGGCCGGCTTCAGGGGCTCGAAGCCGGAGGAATTGATCAATGCATGAACCGTATCCGCAGGCACTGGCCGCGAAATATGGTAGCCTTGGATGGCGGTGGCGCCGAGCGACAGCGCCATGTCCATTTGATGTTGCGTCTCCACGCCCTCGACAGTGGCGGCGACGTCGAAAATCTTGCCGAGCCGCATGATGATGTCGACGATCTGCGCGTCGCGCCCGCCATCCATGATCGTGCGCGTGAAGGAGCGGTCGACCTTGAGCTGGTCGACGGGAAATTCCCGGAGATGGTTGATCGAAGAGAAGCCGATGCCGAAATCGTCGAGTGCGATATGCACGCCCATGTCGCGGAGTTCGACGAGGCAGCCGCGCACCACATGAATGTCGGCGGTGAATACCTGTTCGGTGATCTCGATGGTCAACCGTGAAGGCGCGAGCCCGGAGACATTGAGCGAACGGCGGATATGGTCGACGAAACCCGGATCACGGAACTCGTCGCCGGTGACATTGACCGCCACCCCGGCCGAGCCTGGCCATCGCGCGGCGTCCCGGATCGCCTGTGCCACGACGAAGCGGCCAAGGGCGGTCATGTGGCCGCAGCGCTGCGCCACTGAAAGAAAACCGTCCGGACCGATGACGCCGCGCGACGGATGCCGCCAGCGCACCAGGGCTTCGAAACCGCTGAACCGGCCATCCACCGCTGCCATGATCGGTTGGTATTCGAGAAAAAATTCGTCCTGCTTGAGGCCCCTGGCGATCTCCTGCTCGATGCGCATCTGGTCGAGCATGTGCTGCGCCAGGCCGTCCGTGTGGAAAGCCTGCGCCGAGCCGGGAATATCCTTGGCGATGTAGAGGGCCAGATCGGCGCGCTTCAGCACGTCGCCCATCGATGTGTCACCGTCTTCGAGATAGGCGATGCCGATCGACACGCCGGTGACGGTGCGGCCGGAGCTGAGCTCGAACGGTTCGTCCGCCCTCGCCTTGATCACCCGGCAGAGCCGCTCAACATCGCTGTCCTGCGGCGCGCCGGCAAGGGTGACGACAAATTCGTCGCCGCCGAGCCGGAAAAGCCTGAGCAGCGGCCCGAGCGAGGCCTGCAACCGCCCGGTAAACAGTTTTAGCAGTTCGTCGCCGGCATCGTGGCCGAGCGTATCGTTGACATGCTTGAAACGATCGAGATCGAGAAGCAGCAGCGCCGGGCGGAATGCCCCCTGCCCCCGCACTTCGATGAAACGGGCGACTTCCCGTTCCAGTGCGCGCCGGTTGGGCAGGCCGGTCAACCGGTCCTGCAGCGACAGCCGCATCAGCTGCCGCTCTGATTCTTCGCGCTCCCTGAGCCTTTTGGTCAAAGCGGCTTTGGTCTGGCCGAATCGATGGCAGACAAGCCCGGCCAGAACCGGCACAGTCAGAATCAACGCGTGAACGGGATCATCGAAATTTTCCACGACGCGGGAGGTCGGCCCTTGGGAAAGAGCTTCCGTCGTGAATCCAACTATGGGCAATAATGCCCCGATTGCCGAGCCGGCGAAAGCATATCGCTGGGGAAGACCCGGCAGCAACGTTCGCAACATCATGTTCGCCGCTCCTGCTATATCAGGCACGCTAGCGGCCATCCGTTAATTTTCCCTTGAGACGGCGGCCAGTTTTTGCGTCAGATCGGGCCAAATATCAAATAGTTCACCTGTAAATTGACCTCTGTCATTTATGTTTTGCCGCTATGCACAATTCCTGTCATCAAAACATAGTGAAATTGCAATAATTGCTCCCGGCATATCGAAGAGGAACCACTGATATGCCGCAAGTGAACGGGGTACGGAAATTCGGGCTGGATCACAGGTTGAAGGGTGCGCTTCTACAGCACCGGGCGCTCAGTCTTGACGGCATTTCCGAGCGTGTGTTCGGAATGCTGTTCTCCGGCCTCGTCTATCCGCAGATCTGGGAAGATCCTGAAGTCGATCTGGCAGCCATGGCACTTCAGCCGCACCACCGCATCGCCACGATCGCCTCAGGCGGCTGCAACATGCTCACCTATCTCGCCGCCGGCCCCGAATCGATCGACGTCGTCGACCTCAATGCCAGCCATATCGCGCTCAACAAGCTCAAAATTGCCGCCTTCCGGCACCTGCCCTCGCATCATGACGTGATGCGCTTCTTCGGCGTCGCCAATGAGCGTTCCAACAGCAAGGCCTATCATCATTTCATTGCCGACCATCTCGATCCGATCACGCGGCGCTATTGGGAGCGCCGGCGACTGAACGGCAAGCGCCGCATCGACGTCTTCAACGGCAATTTCTACCGCACCGGCCTGCTCGGCCGCTTCATCGGCGCCAGCCACATCGCCGCCCGCCTCTATGGCATCGATCTGAGCGAATTGATGCGCGCGCAAAATGTCGCCGAGCAGCGCGAATTCTTCGACCGCAAGATCGCGCCGGTCTTCGACCGCAAGGCGGTGCGCTGGATCACGGCGCGCAAAAGCTCGCTCTTCGGCCTCGGCATCCCGCCGCGCCAGT
The DNA here is from genome assembly GCF_056403475.1 of Rhizobium sp. P2_G9. Classification (NCBI taxonomy): domain Bacteria; kingdom Pseudomonadati; phylum Pseudomonadota; class Alphaproteobacteria; order Hyphomicrobiales; family Rhizobiaceae; genus Rhizobium; species Rhizobium sp. P2_G9. Next base: position 36,834 of record NZ_JBFUFK010000018.1, read on the forward strand.
TCGACGAGCTCGCCAGCCTGACCGATGAGAAGACGCTGGCCGGCGTGCTGCGCGAGCGGGTGGAAAAGCTCGCCTGCCATTTTCCGCTCAACGAGAACTATTTTGCCTGGCAGGCCTTCGCCCGCCGCTATCCGCGCCCCGAGGAAGGCAAGCTGCCGCCTTACCTCGCATCCGCCAACTATCAGGCGATCCGCGGCAATCTCGACCGCGTCGCCATCCATCACGCCAATTTCACCGTCATGCTGGCGGCCAAGCCAGCGCAGTCGATGGATCGCTATGTGCTGCTCGACGCCCAGGACTGGATGAACGACGAGCAGATCAACGCGCTCTGGGCTGAGATCAGCCGCACGGCGCGCGACGGCGCCCGCGTCATCTTCCGCACGGCGGCAGAGAAGAGCATTGTCGACGCCCGCCTGACACCGGAAGTCGCTGCACAATGGACCTATCTCAAGGACCGTTCCGAAAGCCTCAACAAGCAAGATCGCTCGGCGATCTATGGCGGCTTCCATATCTATGAGAGGACAGCATGAGCGCATCGGCAGCACGCGAGACCTCCGGCCATTCGGATCTGATGAACCAGATCTACCGCCGCCAGCGTCATATCTATGATGCGACGCGCAAATATTACCTGCTCGGCCGCGACCAGATGATCCGCGGCCTCGACATGCGCCCGCGCCAGAGCCTGCTCGAAGTCGGCTGCGGCACTGGCCGCAATCTCGCACTGGCGGCAAAACTCTACCCGGATATCCGTCTCTACGGCCTGGATATTTCTTCCGAAATGCTTGTCAGCGCTGAGAAGACGCTCACCTGTCTCGGCCGCGCCGACCCGGTGCTCAGGCTCGGCGATGCCGCGCAGGTTCAGGCCGGCGATTTCGGCGTCAGCGGCTTTGATCGCATCATGATCTCCTATGCGCTATCGATGATTCCCGAATGGGAAAAAACCATCGAGGCGGCGCTCTCCGCGCTGAAACCCGGCGGCTCGCTGCACATTGCCGATTTCGGCCAGCAGAGGAAACTGCCCGTATGGTTCCGCTCCGGTCTCAGAAGCTGGCTGAAGCGTTTCCACGTCACGCCACGCGCCGAACTGGAATCGGTTCTGCGAATGGCTGCGGAACGTGGCCCCTTCACGCTGGAATTTCACTCGCACGCCCGTGATTATGCCTGGATCGCGGTCATCCGCCGGAACTGACGCGAAATCCGCCTTCATTTTGCGACAATCTGCGTGCATGGCGGGCGCGAGGGCGATATTGCGCTTGAAACTAACCAATTTTTTACGATGATATGTGACAAGCAGGGTTCATGCCCTGCTGTTCGGCGGATTCCGGATCGCGACGGAGGGCGGTGTTCATTGCGTATCCACGGGGGAACAATGCGCTGGCTAGCACTTGTCCTGCCTTTGCTTATGGCTTTGGCGTCCTGCAGCACCACGAGCTATGATGTCCTCCAGACCGCGTCGGTAGCTCCGCGCTTTCAGGACAAGGATCCGCAGGATTTCGGCTCCCGCGCTCCACAGCATCATCCGATCCACGGCATCGACGTGTCGAAGTGGCAGGGCGATATCAATTTCGCCAGAGCGCGCGCCTCGGGCGTCTCCTTCGTCTTCATCAAGGCGACCGAGGGCAAGGACCGGGTCGACGACAATTTCGAGAAGAACTGGCGCGGCGCCGCGACGGCCGGCGTGCCCTATGCTCCCTATCACTTCTATTATTTCTGCTCGACTGCCGACGAACAGGCCGACTGGTTCATCCGCAATGTGCCGAAGCAGGCGATCAACCTGCCGCCGGTGCTCGACGTCGAATGGAATGCCGCCTCCAAGACGTGCAAGACACGCCCGTCGCGCGAAGTCGCCGTCGCCGAGCTGCAGCGCTTCATGGACCGTATCGAGGCCCATTACGGCAAGCGTCCGATCATCTATACTTCGGTCGACTTTCATCGTGATGTTTTGATCGGCGAGTTCAAGAACTATCACTTCTGGCTGCGCTCGGTCGCCGACCATCCGTCCAACGTCTATGCCGGACGCCGCTGGGCCTTCTGGCAATATACCTCCACCGGCGTCGTGCCGGGCGTGCCCGGCGAATGCGACATCAATGTCTTCGCAGGCTCACAGAAGAACTGGCACAACTGGGTGGCGTCGGTCTCCGGATGATTTTCGAGAGGCCGGACCGCTGTTCGGCCGGTCTATCCGCAGTATTTCCGGGACGGATGCACGCAAAGACTTGCATCCGCCTTAATCTTCTGGAAAAGCTTTCCGCGCCGTCAAACCCGCTATCGGAAGGTGTTCCATGCCGCTTAAGCGCACTGCGCCCGTCGCTCTCGCTCTCCTCATGTCTTCCATCCTTTCCGGCGCGGCCTTCGCGCAGAGTACCGCCCCTTGCGGCGGCGACCTCGGAGCCTTCCTTGACGGTGTGAAGAAAGAGGCGATTGCTGCAGGCGTCCAGCCGCAGGCGGTGGATGATGCGCTCGCCGGCGCCCAGATCGACAACAAGGTGCTGAGCCGTGACCGCGGCCAGAGCGTCTTCCGCCAGACCTTCCTCGAATTCTCCAAGCGCGTCGTCAGCCAGGCCCGCCTCGACATCGGCCGCAAGAAGATCAAGGACCATGCCGACACCTTCGCCAAGGCCGAACAGGACTACGGCGTGCCTGCCCCTGTCATCACCGCCTTCTGGGGTCTGGAAACCGATTTCGGCGCCGTGCAGGGTGACTTCAACACCCGCAACGCCCTGGTGTCGCTGGCGCATGACTGCCGCCGCCCCGACCTCTTCCGGCCGCAGCTGATCGCCTTCATCAAGATGGTCGCCGACGGCGATGCCGATCCGAACACCACGACCGGCGCCTGGGCCGGTGAAATCGGCATGGTGCAGATGCAGCCACGCGACATCATCACCTTCGGCACCGACGGTGACGGCGACGGCCATGTCGAACTCAAGAAGAGCGAAGACGACGTCATCCTGACGGCCGGAAAGTTCATCCAGCATCTCGGCTTCACCCGCGGCCAGCCCTGGCTGCAGGAAGTCACCATCCCGCAGAACCTGCCCTTCGAGAAGAGCGGCATCGGCGGGCCGCTGACGGCCGCGGAGTGGTTCGCGCTCGGCGTCAAGCCGCGCGACGGCAACACCTCCAGCGGCGCCCTGAAGGCGGCGCTCATCCTGCCGCAGGGCCGTCTCGGGCCGGCCTTCCTCGCCTATCCGAATTTCGGCATCTATCTCGAATGGAACAAGTCGTTCGTCTATACGACCTCGGCTGCCTATTTCGCCACCCGCCTTGCAGGTGCGCAGCCCTATCTCAAGGGCAATCCGGCAACCGGCCTGTCGGGCGACCAGATGAAGGCGCTGCAGACGAAGCTCAAGGCGCTCGGCCACGATGTCGGCGACATCGATGGCATTCTCGGTGGCGGCACTCGCATCGCCATCCAGCAAGAGCAGCAGAAGCTGGGCCTGCCGGCCGACGGCTGGGCGACGCCGGAACTGCTTTCGAAGCTCTGAGCAGAGATCAATCCCTGGAGATCACGGCCCGCATCGTCGGGCCGTTTTTATTTTTTTGCTTTGCCGGATTTCGGGTGGCCGGGCCGACCATCCACAGGCATAGTTGCGGTGGCCGTCAAGAGCCGCAATCTCCAATGCTGCTGGTAAGACTTATGAACACCCCGAAAACCCAATCGATCTCGCTCAATGCCTGGCTGATGCTGTTGCTGCTCGGCCTGCTCTGGGGCGGCTCGTTCTTCTTCGCAGGCGTCGCGGTGCATTTCATCCCGCCGGTCACGCTGGCCCTGCTGCGCTTCCTGATCGCGGCGCTGACGCTGCATCTCTTCATTGCCGGTCGATTCGGCATCTATCGCGAGCTCCGGGCCCGATGGCCTGCCTTCCTGCTGCTCGGGCTGATTAACAACGTCGTTCCGCAGACGCTGATCTTCCTCGGCCAGACCCATATCGGTGCCGGGCTGGCCTCGATCCTCAATGCCACGACACCGATCTGGACCGTCCTCATCGCCCATTTCGCCACAGCCGACGAGAAGCTGACCGGCGTCAAGATCGCCGGCACGATGACAGGCCTGGTCGGCACGATCCTGCTGTTCAGCCCGCATCTCGGCGCCGGCGSCGGCGCGCCGCTCTGGGCGCTCGCCATGCCGGTCATCGCCGCCGTCTCCTATGGATTAGCGGCGATCTTCGCACGCCGTTTCCGCGGCATTGCAGCACCCGTGACCGCGGCTGGGCAGTTGACAGGTTCGACCATCATCGCCCTGCCCCTGTCGCTGCTGGTCGACCATCCCTGGAGATTGACGCTGCCGCCCTTCGACGCCATCGCCGCCGTGATTGCGCTCGCAGTCATCTCGACGGCCTTCGCCTATATCCTGTTCTTCCGCCTGATCGCTGCCGCCGGCGCCACCAATGCCTCGCTGGTCACCCTGCTCGTGCCGCCGAGCGCGATCCTGCTCGGCATTCTCTTCCTCGGCGAACATCTGGGACCGGCGGAATGGGCCGGCATGCTGGTCATCGGACTCGGTCTGGTAATCCTCGATGGTCGGTTGGTGGCCAGACTGCGGAGCCGGGCATAGCCACAAATCGCTCTGTTTCGTGACCTTCCGTTACGGAAGTGTCACCAAGTGTTAACTTTGGTGAGCCGATTGTGAAAAAATTGTGAATCGGAAAAACAAAAGATATTTCATTCCATTAACCCTGTGAATAAGCCCGTGGCGCGGGATTTCTACCGCAGTGCGGCACAAGATTCGCTTTCCAAGGCTGGAAATGCCGATATCATGATCGGGTCAACAGCAGCAGGAGGTCGGACATGGGACTGACTCAATCACTGAACGCGATGTTGGTTGGTGCGGCATTTCTCTTTGTAGGCGTGATGTTGTTTATCTGATACGCCGTGCCGGGATCGGGCTGAGGCCCGCAAGAAAATTCAAGGAAAGAGCGCTGATATTGCTTCAGCGCTCTTTTCATTTAATGGACCAATTTGTTGAGGGCCAAGCCTCACGCTGCCGCAGACGACAGGTTTCTCGGCTGAGACATCACGAATCCCGATTGTTCGAGCACGCTCGACACCAGTTGCGGCCGGTTCATCGTATAGAAATGGAATTCCTCGATGCCGCGATCGATCAGCTCGCGAACCTGGCGGCTTGCGAGTTCGGCAGCGCGCTTCGCCCGCTCCTCAGGCTGATCGTCGACCGGAGCAAGGGCCTTATCGACGAAGGCCGGTACGGTGGCGCCGCACAGCGAGGCAAATTTCTTCACCTGGGCAAGATTGTGGATCGGCAGGATACCGGGCACGACTGGAATATCGATGCCCGCCGCACGGACGCGGTCGAGATAGCGGAAGAATACATCGTTGTCGAAGAAGAACTGGGTCAGCGCTCGCACCGCGCCGCCTTCGACCTTGCGCTTGAGCATGTCGATATCGGCGGCCGTATCGGCGCTTTCCGGATGCTTCTCCGGATAGGAGGATACCGAAATCTCGAAATCGCCAAGCGCCGACAGGCCGGCGGCCAGCTCCGCCGCATTGGCATAACCGCCCGGATAGGGCTGGTAGCGCGTGCCGATCCCACCCTGCGGGTCGCCGCGCAATGCCACGAAATGGCCGACGCCGGCGGCGCGGAATTCTTCGACGACGCGGTGTACGTCCTCCCGGGTCGAGCCGACGCAAGTCAGGTGCGAGGCCGTGGCGAGGCCGGCCTGGCGGATCATCCGGCGGACGGTCGACAGCGTCGTATCGCGCGTCGTGCCGCCGGCGCCATAGGTGACCGAGACGAATTCCGGCTGCCAGCGCTTGAGCGCCGCCACGGTCTCCCAGAGCTGCGTGTCCATCTCCTCGCTCTTCGGCGGGAAGAATTCGAACGAGATCTTGATCTTGCCGTTTCGGGTGTCAGCCTGCATCTCAGACCCTCCGGATTGCCGCCTGGGCGGGAACATCGTCAGCAATTTCCAGCCGGCGATCGCGCGCCAGCCAGATTGTCACAGTCAGTGCCTCGCGATCGCTCTCGGGCTTCAGATCCTTGACCTCGACGATTTCGAGTCCAGCCTTGTTCAGCCAATCCGTCATCTGCTGGTGCGAGAAGCCGAGGCGTGCATGGTGATGTTCGCTGCGCAGGTTATCGAGCCCATGCGGGGCGAAATCGACGATCAGCAACCGGCCGCCGGGGCGCAGCATGCGCACCGCCTCGACGATGGCGATTTCCGGGTTTTCGAGGTAGTGCAGCACCTGATGGATGCTGACGAGATCATAGCGGCCGCCTTCGAGCGGCAGGTTGAAAATGTCGCCGAGCCGCACCGAAGCTTTGGAAATGCCCGACTTTTCCAGATTGGCGCGCGCCACCGACAGCATTTCGCGGCTGGCATCGACACCGGTTCCGTGGCGATAGAGGCCTTCGAACAGTTGCAGCAGGCGGCCGGTGCCGGTGCCGAGATCGAGGAAATCATTGACCGGCCGATCGCCAACCATGCCGCGCAACGCAGCCTCGACCTTCGCCTCGCTGATATGCAGCCGACGCAATTCGTCCCACCCGCCGGCATTCTCGCTGAAATAGGCCTGCGCTTTTTCGGCCCGCGCCAGTCTGACCTGGACGAGCCGAGCGTGGTCACGCGCGATCACCGTATCGGCCGCTGACGCGCCCTCGATGATCCTGCGGACGAGGCTCGACTGGTCGCCGTCGCGCCGCAGCCTGAACCAGGCCCAGGCGCCTTCCTGATAGCGCTCGATCAGCCGCGCCTCCGACAGGAGTTTCAGATGCCGCGAGATGCGCGGCTGCGACTGGCCGAGGATTTCAGTGAGATCGGTTACGGTAAGGTCGCCAGAGGACAGCAGGAGCAGGATGCGCAGGCGCGTCGGCTCAGCCGAAGCCTTGAGGATATCCACCAATGCATTGAGCGAAAAGCCTTGTACCGACACCATTTGCCACCCAATCAAGATATAAAGATATCTTTATATGATTAAGGTGTATGGCGCAAGCAGAAAATCCGATGCCGTTTCGAAAACATCAGACGACGAGGGCCGGCATCTGCATGCCGGCCCTCAAAATATTGAATTTTCGATCTTTCGGAGCATTCTATCCGCGGCCGAGCGACGGCGGCGAGAAAGCCGCCACACACTGAGGTCAGCCTTCCAGCGACAGGCTGATTAGACGCGACCTAGCGGGTCAGCCGTTTATAGGTCACGCGCTTCGGATTGACGGAATCGGGGCCGAGGCGGCGGATCTTGTCCTTCTCGTAATCCTCGAAATTGCCCTCGAACCATTCGACATGGCTGTCGCCCTCGAAGGCGAGGATATGCGTGGCCAGCCGGTCGAGGAACATGCGATCGTGGCTGATGATGACCGCGCAGCCGGCGAAATTTTCCAGCGCGTCTTCCAGTGCCGCCAGCGTCTCGGTGTCGAGGTCGTTGGTCGGTTCGTCGAGCAGCACGACATTGCCGCCGGATTTCAGCATCTTGGCGAGGTGGACGCGGTTGCGTTGGCCGCCCGAGAGCGTGCCGACCTTCTGCTGCTGATCGCCGCCCTTGAAATTGAACGCGCCGCAATAGGCGCGCGAATTCATCTCATACTTGCCCAGCTTGATGATGTCGTTGCCGCCGGAAATCTCTTCCCATACCGTCTTGTTGCCGTTGAGCGCGTCACGGCTCTGGTCGACATAGGCGAGGTCGACGGAATCGCCGATGCGGATTTCGCCATTGTCGGGCGCCTCCTGGCCGGTGATCATACGGAAGAGCGTCGTCTTGCCGGCGCCATTCGGGCCGATGACGCCGACAATGCCGCCCGGCGGCAGGTTGAACGACAGGTTGTCGATCAGAACCTGGTCGCCATAAGCCTTGGACAGGTTTTCGAACTCGATCACCACATTGCCCAACCGCTCGCCGACCGGAATGATGATCTGCGCGTCGCCGGGCCGGCGATCGGCGGCTGCCTGGACCAGTTCGTCATAGGCGCGGATACGCGCCTTGGACTTGGCTTGCCGGGCTTTGGGGCTAGCCGAGATCCATTCCTGTTCACGCGACAGCGCCTTCTGGCGGGTCGCCTCCTCGCGGCCTTCCTGCTCCATGCGCTTGGACTTGGCGCCGAGATAGGCCGAATAATTGCCTTCGTAGGGAATGCCACGGCCGCGGTCGAGCTCGAGAATCCAGCCGGTGACATTGTCGAGGAAGTAGCGGTCGTGGGTGACCATCAGCACGGCGCCCGGATATTCGCGCAGATGCTTTTCCAGCCAGGCGATGGTTTCAGCGTCGAGATGGTTGGTCGGTTCGTCAAGCAACAGCAGACTGGGCTGGCGCAGCAGCAATTGGCAGAGCGCCACGCGGCGCTTCTCACCGCCGGAGAGATTGTCGATCGTGGCGTCGCCCGGCGGGCAACGCAGCGCTTCCATCGCCATCTCGACCTGCGAATCCAGGTCCCAGAGGTTCTGGCTGTCGATGATGTCCTGGAGTTTTGCCCCCTCGTCCGCCGTCTCGTCGGAATAGTTCATCATCAATTCGTTGTAGCGGTCGAGGATCGCCTTCTTCGAGGCGACCCCCTCCATGACATTGCCGAGCACGCTGAGCGACTCGTCGAGTTGCGGCTCCTGCGCCAGATAGCCGACCGTGGCGCCCTCGGCGACCCAGGCCTCGCCCGTCCATTCCTTGTCCATGCCGGCCATGATCCGCAGCACGGTCGACTTACCGGCGCCGTTGGGGCCGAGAATGCCGATCTTGGCATCGGGATAGAAAGAAAGGTGGATATTCTCCAGCACTTTCTTGGTGCCGTAGGCCTTGGTGAGCCCGGACATATGGTAGATGAATTGGCGCGCCATGCCGAAACCTCGATGAACGATCCTTGGAAGTTGTCGGCTATGTAGGGCAATTCGGATTGACGGGCAATGTTCAATCGGCCGAATCCAACAGGCGCGTTCATTGCTGCCCGACAGAGTCGACAATCCCCTCCACGCAGCCGAACTTGGTTGTCCCCGCCGTGGCGATCAGCGCTTTGAGATCATCGCCCTCGGTGCTTCCGAGCCCGATGGTGATGCCGGTAATGATCTCGCGGTCGCCGTCCTTGCGGCAGCGCATCTTGATCTTGTCGCCGGCGCCCGCCCCGAAGGCGGTCTCGAAAGCAGCCTTGATCTCGGCCTGCCTGAGTGTCTTGCCGATATTGTCGCCGAACAGTTGGCCGACAGCGGACTGGTTGACGGCCGCCAGCATTTTCAGCGAGCGCTCGTAATAGCGCGCCGCGACATCGCCGGAACAGGTCCCGTGCTTGACCCATTCATGGCGCTCGAGCCCCGACACCATGCCCGGCATGGCCTTGGTGAGCTCCACCTTGAGACCCTCATCGAGCGCCAAGGCCGGCATGGCGAGCCACTTGTGCTGCTTGTCCTGATCCTTGAGGGCATCCGGCACGCCGCAATATGTCTGCCGCATGCGCCAAAGACCGTTCAGCGAGAATTGGCGCGCCGCAAGATCGCTGGCCGACTGGTCACGGCATTCGGCCATGTTGGATTTCCCCTCACAGAAAGCCGGCTGCCAGCCCAACCCAAGTATCATGACGGTCTTTCCCGTCGCCGCGGTGGCGGGCGAATTGTCGTCATCGGCCGGACTGTCGGGCATCTCCGCCGCAGAGAGCAGTGCCGGGAAGGCCAGGAAAACGGCACAGCAAAGCAATGGGAGCAGCCGAAGCGCTCCATTTATCATCCGTTGCATGGATAACTCCTCATAAAGAACAAAACATGAATATAAGAAGCACAATTCAGGAAAATTGCAACCCTGAATCTTATTGCGTTTAAAGATTCATCAAGCAATTTGCCACTTTATGTTCCGTCTTTTCTCGTTCATCACTAATCGCCATCGGGGCGCAATATCGGGACAGCCATGACCTACGAGACGCCGATTGAATTCGCGAGCCCGAGCGGGGCAAAACTATGCCTCCGGCACCAGGAGGCAGAGACAAACGGCAAGGCGACCGTGCTGATTTCGCATGGCCTTGTGGAACATTCCGGACGCTACCGCGCATTTGCCGGATTTCTTGCAGGGCGCGGCTATCACGTCTATGCCCACGACCATCGCGGCCATGGCAAGAGCACGGCTCTTGACGCCGAGCCTGGACGCTTCGCGCGAAAAGATGGCGCAAGGCGCGTCGTCGAGGACCTGCTCGCCGTCCGCGACTTTGCCGCCAGCCGGCATCCAGGCTTGCCGATCATCCTGTTCGGCCACTCCTTTGGCGGCAATGTCGCGCTGGCTGCGGCTGAAGCGCAACCCGCCAGCTTTCAGGGGCTTGCCGTCTGGAACACGAATGCCAATCCGGGCATGGCCGGAAAGGCCCTGGTGCTGCTGCTCAAGACCGAACGCTTCCTCAAGGGCTCGGATGTCCCCAGTTTCTACGGTATGCGCTTGACCTTCGATACCTGGGCGAAATCGCTTCCCGAGGCGCGCTCGGATTTCGACTGGCTGTCGCGTGACGCTCGCCAAGTGAAGGCCTATGTCGAGGATCCGCTCTGCGGCAGCCGGCCGTCGGTCTCCATGTGGCTCGACGTCTTGCAACTGGCGGGAGAAGCCGGTCATGTGGCCGCGCTGCGCCGATTGCCGAAGACCTTGCCAGTACATCTCGTCGGCGGCGGCAAGGATCCGGTGACAAAGGGTGGCGAGACGATGCGAAAACTCGCGAGGCAGTTGACGTCGCTTGGCATGAATGCGACGAACCTGACGATTTACGAAGACATGCGTCATGAAACGCTCAACGAGATCGGCCGCGAAGAGGCGATGAAAGCCTTCGCAGCCTGGGCCGACGGCGTTGTCATGAAAGTTTCACAGAATGAGGCAAATGGCTGACTCGACTCTCATTTCCCGTCCTCGCCTGCTGCCAAGCACCGGCGTCACGCTGATGTGCGCCTCGGTGCTGACGGCGCCATTGATCGATGTCTTCTCCAAGCTCGCCGTTGGCAGCGTGCCGGCCGGCGAGGTCTGTTTCGCACGCTTCCTCTTTCAGGCCCTTTTCATGCTGCCTTTCGCGCTGATGCGCGGCCGGCTGTTCAGCCGCTCGCTTTTCCAGGGCAGCCTGCATTTCCTGCGCGGCTTCCTCATCCTCGCCGGCATGACCGCCTATACCTATGCGCTGAGGACCATGCCGGTCGCCGATGCCATCGCCATCTTCTTCGTCGAACCTGCAATCCTGACGCTGATGAGCGGCATCCTCCTCAAGGAGCATATCAGCCGCAACAAGATCATCGCCTGCGCCACCGGCTTCGGTGGATCGCTGATGGTGATCCAGCCCTCATTCAGCCAGTTCGGCTGGGTGTCGCTGCTGCCGATGGCGACGGCCTTCACCGTCGCCTCCTTCCTGTTGCTGACGCGGATTTCGGCGCGCACGGAGGAGCCGTCGTCGATGCAGTTCCAGTCGAGCGTCTGGGGTCTGCTCGCCGCGAGCCTGCTGCTGGCGATCGGGCATCATGCCGAAATTCCCGTCTACGATCCGGTCTTGCCGGACCTGTCGACCGTGCTTTTCCTTGCCGGCGTCGGCCTTGCGGCGACGATATCCGGCATCCTATCGGTCTATGCCTACCGCGCCATGGCCGCCTCCGTGCTGGCGCCGCTGCAATATCTGGAAATCGTCACCGCCTGCATCGTCGCCTATTTCGTCTTCGGCGACTTCCCAGATGCGCTGAAATGGGCGGGCATCGTCATCATCATCGGCTCCGGCCTGTTCATCATCTGGCGCGAAGACAGGCCGGAAGCGGAGAACAGCGCGGCATAATCCGGATTTTGCCGGCTGGCCGCTTGCCAGCTGCGACATTCTGACGCTATCTGCAGCTATCTCCATCAGCGACAGGTCTGACCATGCTTTCCGGCATCTTCACCCTAGACAACCTTTTCACCATCGACAGCCTCATCACCTTCCTCATCCTGACAGCGCTGGAAACCGTGCTTGGTTTCGACAACCTGCTCTACATTTCGCTGGAATCGAAAAAGGTCGATCCGGCAAAGGAATCCTCGGTGCGGCGCACCGGCATCCTGCTCGCCATCGGCCTGCGCATCCTGCTGCTCTTCGTCGTGTTGCAGCTGATCGCCGCCTTCCAGACGCCAATCTGGCAGGTGCATTCGGTGATCTTCGGCGCCTCGATCACCGGCCATTCGCTGATCGTGCTGTTCGGCGGCATCTTCCTGATCTACACCGCGATCAAGGAAATCTGGCACATGATCGGCAGGCACGACCTCGAACATGGAATCGATACGGCACCGCGCCGCACGGTGGCCGCCGCGCTCATCTGGATTCTCATCATGAACGTGGTTTTCTCTTTCGATACAGTGCTTTCCGCGGTGGCATTGACGAAGAATTTCATCGTCATGAGTGCGGCGATCATCGTATCCGGTGCGCTGATGGTCATCCTCGCCGACCATGTGGCCAATTTCCTCAAGCGGAACCGCATGTACGAAGTGCTCGGCCTCTTCGTGCTGCTGCTGGTCGGCTATATGCTGCTGTCGGAAGGCGGCCATCTTGCCGAACTCTCCTTCTTCGGCTTCCCGGTCGAGCCGATGGCGAAATCGACCTTCTATTTCGTGCTGGCCACCTTGCTGATTGTCGAAATCATCCAGAGCCGCTATCAAAAACGGATTCTGGAGGAGCAGTCGCGGGACGAGCACTGAGCCGTTCCGCCAAGGAGAGAGTGAGCCGAATGTCGAAAAGAACCGGCGGGCAGCTGATCGTCGATGCCCTCGTCGCCAATGGCGTCAACCGCGTCTCCTGCGTGCCCGGCGAGAGCTTTCTCGCCGTGCTCGATGCGTTTTATGACACGGACATCGAGGTCATGGTCTGCCGGCAGGAAGGCGGCGCGGCGATGATGGCCGATTGCTGGGGCCGGCTATCCGGCCAGCCCGGCGTCTGCTTCGTCACGCGCGGCCCCGGCGCCACCAATGCCTCGGCCGGACTGCATATCGCCAGGCAGGATTCGGTGCCGATGATCCTGTTCATCGGCCAGGTGCAACGCGATGCGCGCGAGCGCGAAGCCTTCCAGGAGGTCGAGTTCCGCCGCGCCTTCACCGAATTCGCCAAATGGGTGGCCGATATCGACGATGCCGCCCGGATTCCGGAATTCGTCACCCGCGCCTTCGCTGTCGCCACATCCGGCCGTCCCGGCCCGGTCGTGCTGGCGCTGCCCGAAGACATGCTCCGGGACCTGGTCGACGCGCCCGAACCAATGCCCTATATGCCGGTTGACACCCATCCGGGGCCAAAGCAGATTGCCGGGCTCGGTCGCCTGCTCGCCCAGGCGGAACGGCCGTTGGTCATCCTCGGCGGCACCCGCTGGACGGAGACCGCGGTGCGCGACTTCACTGCCTTCGCCGAGCGCTGGTCATTGCCGGTCACAGTCTCCTTCCGCCGGCAGATGCTGTTCGACCACCTGCATCCGAACTATGCCGGCGATGTCGGCATCGGCATCAATCCGGCGCTGGCCGAGGAAGTCAAAAATGCCGATCTCCTGGTCCTGCTCGGCGGCCGGCTGTCGGAAATGCCCTCCTCCGGCTACACGCTGATCGACGTGCCCTATCCCAGACAGGCGCTGGTGCATATCCATCCCGATAGTTCCGAGCTCGGCCGCGTCTATCGCCCGGATCTGGCGATCAATGCCGATCCCACAAGTTTTGTCGCCGCCCTCGCCAACCTTTCGCCTGCGAGCGAACCCGATTGGAAGGAACGCACCGAGGCCCTCCACGAAGCCTATCTCAAATGGTCGACGCCGCCGGCGACCGGTCCGGGCGATGTCGCCATGGGGCCGATCATGGCCTGGCTCGAGGAAAACCTGCCGACCGACGCGATCATGACCAACGGCGCCGGCAATTACGCCACCTGGTTGCACCGCTTCCACCGCTTCCGCACCTTCGCCACCCAGGCCGCACCCGCTTCGGGCTCGATGGGCTACGGCCTACCCGCGGCCGTGGCGGCCAAGGCGATGTTTCCGGAGCGCGAAGTGGTCTGCTTTGCTGGCGATGGCTGCTTCCTGATGCACGGCCAGGAATTCGCCACCGCGGTCCGTTATAACCTGCCGATCATCGTCCTCGTCATCAACAACGGCATTTACGGCACGATCCGCATGCACCAGGAACGTGACTATCCGGACCGTATCAGCGGCACTGGCCTCACAAATCCGGATTTCGCCGCTTACGCCCAGGCGTTCGGCGGTCATGGCGAAACGGTGGAGAACACCGCAGCTTTCGCCGACGCGTTTTTGCGCGCCCGGGGAAGCGGCAGGCCCGCGATCATCGAGATCAAACTCGATGCTGAGGCGATCACGCCGAGCCGCACGCTGAGCCAGATCAAGGGCACCGGCAAGCGATAGGCGGCAGGCACCTGCCGGATGGCAATTCGGCATCTACGATGTCGATCGTGCGGTTGCGTTGGCGACAGCGCTTCATAAATAATACCGGTCACGCTCGTTTCGTTGGAGATTACCGCATGCAGGCGACATCCGAGACCAAGTTTGAATATTCCGCCAACAATCAGCTTTACCGCGGTCTGCTGATCAAGCCCGTCGATGGACAGACAAAGGCAGGCGTGGTGCTGCTGCCGGATTGGCGCGGCCAAAGCCCGCTCGCCCGCGACCATGCGGACCATCTTATCGCACTGGGCTGCCATGTCGTCATTGCCGATCTCTATGGCGATGGTTTCAGCCCGGACAATCCCGATCAGGTCGGGCCGATGGTGAAGCGGTTGATCGACCATCGCGACCAGGGCGTCGCCGCTTTGGGGGCATGCGTCGAGAATCTGAGGCAGGCGCTTCCCCAGGGCATGCCGATCGTCTGCCTCGGCTATAGCGCCGGCGGCATGGTTGCCCTGGACTATGGTCGTAGCGGCGCCGATATTGCCGGGATCATTGTCTGCTCCGCCTTGTTGAAGACGGCAGCGGCCGGCATGGGAACAAAGATCGCCGCACCGGTGCTGATTCTGCTGGGCACACAGGACCAGGTCTCGCCGATGGAGGTGATCGATGCGGTCATCGCGGAAATGGATCAGGCCGGCAACGATGTCCGCTTGGAACTCTACAGCCAGACGCATCACGCCTTCGACAATCCGGATGTCGGCACCGATCCGAACGCCCGCCTGGTCTATTCGCCGCTTTCGGCGCGTCGTGCCAGAACCTCGATCGCTGCCTTCATGACCGAAGTTACCGAACGGCCCTGACCGCCGACCCGGAACCCGGCTCCAGAAGGGCGCCTCAGTGGATTACGAATCCTCTTCCTCGAGGACGCCGCCTGGATCCGGTATCTTGCCAGCGGCGAGCCATTTGACCGCCTGGTCCCTCGCCTTCAGATAGGCGGGCGCAAGCGACATTGACACCGTTTTCTTGTTGAGGTCGTAGATCGCCTGCCGTTCGATATCGCTCAAATGCTTGTTGTTGGAGGTCGGGTTGAAGGCCGGCCCGTGATATCCTTCCATCCATTCCTTATAGCGCTGCATCTGCATCTGGCGGCCGACGAAGCGGAGCGGCGAGAGCAGCGAATCAGCCGTGCCGGTGATGCCGGCCTCGACAAAATCGACGTGGACGTGATCGTCATGAAGATCCCGCACCCCGGCGGCGCTCGTGGTTTTTTCAATCCCGCCGCCATCGGCGCTCCAGATCGTCCCGTCATAAATGACATGACCCGTGCTGGGCGACTGGCCCGGGTCCTTGAACATAGCGTAAAGAAGCTTGCCAAGCGTCTTTTCCGGCGGGTTTCTGACGTCGAGATAGATGTCGATGGCGCGGCCGCTGGCATGCATCGACTTCACCCCCGGCTTGCCGCGGATATCGCGGTCGACAAATCCGCCCATCTTGAAAATGATGTAGGGAAATTCGTCTGCCAGAGTTTTCATCAGAGAAACCACGAAAGGCTTGCTGCCATCGCTTTGTATCAGCATTCCGCTCCAGTGTTTCATCGCTGCCTCCGTTCCTGAACCGGTATCCGCGGCGGCTGGCCGCATCTCTGGTCCCCAAGTTAACAATGCACATTCGGTGGATGGAATATGTTCTCTACGGAACAGCCCTGCTTCGTATTCGCCGATAATTTGATAATATTAGCAAAGCGCTAGACAAGCCCTGTTAGCGGACGCGGAGGACAGGCCCATGAAGATGCTGATATTGCGTGGAAAAGCCGGAGATTACCCGACGCCCGACGGAAAGCCCAAATATTGGCAGAAGGGCGCATTGGACGAACCCCCGGCGCTGGAATTCGCGCGACTGAGGGGATATGACGCAAAAGTGATCGATGTAAAAGGCTATTCAGCTGTCAACAGTGAGCAGATGGTCGCGACACTCAAGGAAATCCGGGCGGATGATGATGTCTTCGCACTCTATGGATTTTCCGCAGGCGGCTATACGATTGCCAATATCCTGTCCGTGCTGACGAAAAAGGAAAAGGAGCGCCTGGCTCTGGTCGTCGTCCTCGGAGCTCCGCCGCACTCGGCTATCTACGACGGACCGTGGGAGCTGATTTACAGGGAGGACCCGGAGGGTAAGAACGGCCATATGCGAGGCCCGAGGGTGCTCCTGACCAACCCCTACGGCCCGACCCGCCGTTCTCCCGCCACCAAGCACCCGTGAGGCCATCCGATGAAGATGTTCATATTGCGCGGCAAGGCAGGCGACTATGCTCTGCCCGGCGGCAAGTCGAAATATTGGGCCAACGGCGCACTCGACGACACCGCCGCCATGGATTTCGCCCGCCTGCGCGGCTACGAGCCGAAGATGATCCCCGTCGCGGGAAATTCCGGCTACAACAGCGCCCAGATGCGTGAAGCGTTGAAGCAGATCCGCGCCGACGACGACGTTTTCGCACTCTACGGATTTTCCGCCGGCGGCTACACGGTATGGAACATCATCAACAAAGCGCTGACGACGAAGGAGAAGGAACGCCTGGCTCTCGTCGCCGTCCTCGGCTCTCCCGGACCTCCTGCCATGGACACCTATCGTGGCGATTGGGAGCTTATTTTCCGCGAGAACCCGCCCGAAGGCCACATGGCCGGCCCACAGGCGCTGCTCAAGCGCCCCTATGGCCCGGACTGATCATCTAAGCTTTGCGCTTCCCTGAGCCGGCCAGTGCAGCGGCTCGGGGCATAGAGCCGACGCCCCCACATAGGAAAAAGCCCGCGCTTTCGGCGCGGGCCAGCCTCGGTAGGCGTCCTCGTTCTTATGGTAACGGGTTATGCCGCGCGGCGGCGCAGCTTGGCGGCTGCCTCGTCCAGCTGGAAGCGAGCGATGAGCTGCACCAGGCGGTCCGCCTCGCCGGCGAGCTTCATAGTGGCGGCCGACGTCTCTTCCACCATCGCCGCGTTCTGCTGCGTGACGTTGTCGATCTGGTTGATCGCCTGGCTGATTTCGTTGATGCCGACGGCCTGTTCCTTGGCCGAGTCCGCAATTGCCTGGATGTAGTCGTTGATCGAGGCGACGCGGCCAGCAATTTCCGACAGCGCGCTTCCTGTTTCCTGCACGAGCCGGACGCCTGTCTGCACTTCATCGCTCGAACGGGTGATCAGCGTCTTGATGTCCTTGGCCGCATTGGCGGCGCGCTGAGCGAGCTCCCGCACCTCCTGCGCCACCACGGCAAAGCCTTTGCCTGCCTCGCCCGCACGCGCCGCCTCGACGCCGGCATTGAGCGCCAGCAGGTTGGTCTGGAAGGCGATCTCGTCGATCACGTTGATGATCTTGCTGATCTCGTTCGAGGCATTTTCGATGCGGCCCATCGCGTCGATCGCATTGCCAACCACCTGGCCGGCCTGACCCGCATCGGTCGTGGCCTTCCGGACCATGGTGGCGGCCTCTTCGGCTTTGCCGGTCGCGGTGCGCACGACGGTGGTGATTTCCTGAAGTGCCGCCGAGGTTTCCTCAAGCGCCGCAGCCTGCTGTTCGGTGCGCTTCGACAGGTCGTTGGTCGACGAGCCGAGCTCGTTGATGTTGCCGTTGATCGAATCCGACGTGTTGAGCACTTCGCGGATCGTCTGCTTCAGGCTGGTCATGGTGCCGTTGACATTGCCCTGCAGCTCGGCGAAGGCGCCCTGATAGCTACCGTTCATGTTGCGGGTCAGCACGCCCTCAGCGAGGTTGGCCATGACAGCCCGCATCTCGCTGATGCCCGCGTCGACAGTGCTCAGCAGCTGGTCGACATTGGTGGCGACGACATTGAGGTTGTGGTCGCCAAAATCCTTGTCGATGCGGCGGCTGAAATCACCCGAAGCAGCAGCGGCGACGACCGAAGACATCATTGCCTGCAGTTCATCGTTCTTGGCACGCTGGATCGCCTCCCTCTGGTGGAGCTCGCGAACGGCAAGGCCGTTCTCCTTGAACACGCCCACGGCACGAGCCATGTCGCCGATCTCATCCTTGCGGTCGGCAAAAGGAACGACGATGTCGAAATTCCCATCGGCCACCGCCCGGATCGTGTCGGTAATGCCATGGATCGGCCGCGACAGGTGGAACCTGGCAATGGCGAAGCCCAGGCCCGCGCCCGCCGCGATGCCGACGACGGCTGTCGCGCTGACCAGGATGAAGATCCATTGCTCGAATTCCTGCAGCGAGTTCTCGACGGTCTCGAGCCGCTTCTTGTCGACATTGACGACAGCGTCGATTTCCTTCTGGAAGGCCTTGCGGTTGGCGCGGTTGGCCTCGTTGTTGCCCTGTTCGTTGGCGGCAGCAATGCTGACCGTCGTGCCGAGACGCGCAGTCTCGCTACGGAAGGCCTTGAACTCCTGCGAGCGCGAGACGACCTTGTCGAAAGCGTCTTTCTGGTCGGCCGGCACCAGCGGCTCCCAGGCCTTCAGCACCGTATCCATCTCGGCGAGATCTTCGGTGAGACCATCGGCGAATTTCTTGGCGTCCTTCAGCGACGGCGCCCCGTAAATGCCGCGCGCTTCCATCACCACAGCCGTGACATAGCGGTTGAGCCGTTCACCATTATAGGCGCGTTGCGATGCGAGCTTGTATTCTTCGAGCTTGTTACCATAGCCCTCCATGGCAAATATCGCCATTGCCGCGATCAGCACGGAGGAAAAACACATGACTGCAACAAGACTGTAGATTTTACCGCTGATTTTCACCGACTTGCCCCTCTCGGCACGAACGCCACCCCTTGACAGCCCTTAGCTGGATTGAATTAAATTTAGAAACTTGCCATTAACAGACACTTAAGTTGCGCTCCCCAAAGCCACTGGTTTTGCAATATATAGGCAAATAGCTGTATTTTTTCCGGTTTCCATGCGAAAACAACAATCAGGAGGCGATCAACGCGCCAATCGCCTGTGCTGGCGGTTACTAAAAATTGAAAATAGCCCAAAATAAAGGGAAGCTTCGGTCGTTCGAAGCTTCCCCGGCGATGGATGGAATTCGTCGTTTGAAAGAAACCGATTGTTAACGCAGGTGCGACGTCATCTGGTAGATGATCGTCGAGCGGTTGCCCGAGCGGCAATAGCTCAGCATCGGTTTCGGCAATTCGTCCAGCGCGTCAACCATATCCTTGACGGCATCACCTGAGGGCTGGCCGACGACGGGAATATGGGCGGTTTCGATGCCCAGTTCCTTGGCGCGCGCCGCGATCGCCGCAAAATCAGGCTGGCCGGGATCCTCGTCATCAGGCCGATTGCAGACGATGGACTTGAACCCCATGGCCTTGATCTGGTCGAGGTCTTCGACGGCGATCTGTGGGGAGACGGAATATTCGTCATTGATCTGGCGGATGTTCATCGCACACTCTCTATAGATAAAGCGTCGAATAGGTAGCCAGCCCCGCCGCCGCCGTCAATCACCGAAAGGCGAAACTCAGCCGGTAGGTGCGAATTGCACCGGGCGTCAGCGGCGTCATCAGGCCCATGGCATCGAGTTCGTCCCGCTTCTTCCAGGGATGACTTGCCGGTTCGATGCCCAGAACATCGCAATGGCCCGCTTGATTGCGCCACATCTGCAGGCATGGCAGCGTGTCTGCCGAAAATCCCACCCTTAACGATCGGCCGCCGATCGACTCGATAGGGCCAAGCCGGACTCCCGCCCTGCCTTCCTCCTCGGCGGCCGGCACACAGAAGACCGCGCTGTCGCCGTCGCCGAATCGCCAGCCGATTTTCCCGCCCTCGAACGAAGCGCCCACCAGCTTGGTGCGCCGGTCGAAGAGATGCGCGCCGATATTCATGTGATACATCAGCATCGGCGGGAAGGGCACGCGGCCGATATTGACGAGCCGGTCTTCGAGACCGATCTTGCTGGTCACGTTGTCGAACCGCCATCTGCGCATGAGATCGGCCTCGCCGCCCTGGGCCAGCGCGACGCGGATGCGGGCCGTCACCTCGCTGCCGTTTGAAAGCTCCCTCACCCTGACGTCGTCAGGCAGGTGACCGGAAAGCGAACCATGCAGCGGATAGCGCCCATCGATGCCGTCGCCGAGCGGTTCGGGATGGCGGATATGGTCGGGACCGCAGGTGAACAGGAAACCCGCCACCGCATGCCGGATTCTCGGATCGCCATCATCAGGGACCGCATCGCCCGGCGCGATCTCGACGCCGTCGACCCTGAGCGAGCCGACATCGAGCGCCGAGCTCTCGTCCAGCTCAATTTCCAGTCGTTCATCGCCGAACCGCATCGCGCCTCCCCTTGCCCCTCGATCGGCTTTGTGGCTTTCAAGCCACGGAACCGAAGGGATTTTCATCCTTTATTCACCGAGACGCTCGAAATTCCACACTAGAGTCAAATTTCAAGTGCTTCGCTTGTATCCATCCACCGAATTCGACATTCGCAACAGAGCAGGAAATGAAAAACACAATTGGCGCCCTCTCCTTGATCGCGGTTCTCTTCGCGAGCCCGGTCTTTGCACAGGACTTGCCCACTGACGAGCGCGGCATGGTGCTGGTCACCCCCGACGGCGACCTGCTCGACTATATCCCGGATGCCAACGACGTGATCGTCAAGCGCAACAAGCGCGGCGAACGCGTGCTGATCGACCATTATGGCAACATCGTCGCGACCGAGATGCGGGCGATGAACTATCTCAATCGGCGCAAGGCCGGCCAACTGCCGTCCTCGGCCGTGCAGGATGATTATGCCGGCCAGCAAGCCTATTCGGACAGCGCCGGCCAGGACGATCCCAATTACTTTCCGGAACGGCCGCTACGCAATCGCAGGGACAATAGTGACACCGCCGGCATGGCGACGGGTTCCGTGCCTGATGCAACCGATGGCGACCAGCAGGGCGGCTCCATCGAGCAGCCGCTGCCGGGCGACGGCGTCAAGAGCGACAATATGGGCGACGACCAGTCCGTCGACCAGAATCAGAATGACGACAATACCGACATGGCGGCGCTCGAGCCGGCCAAGCCGGCGATCGACGACAAACCGGCCGATCCTGTGATCACGCTCAAGGGCAAGCATTCCAAGTTCGAGATCACCGCCTTAGAAGTCTTCCTCGACCGCGAAGGCGCCTCCCCCGGCGCGATCGATGGAAAACTGGGCTCCAACGTCACCAAGGCGATCCTCGCCTATGAGAAGATTTCCGGCGAAAAGCTCGATCCGAACAATTCCGAAGACATTATGAGCCGGCTCGGCCTTGATGGCGGCTTGCCGATCACCGACTATACGATCACCTCCGCCGACGCAGCCGGTCCCTATCTCGCCGCTATACCGGAAGACTACTCCAAGAAGGCCACGCTGCCGGCCATGTCCTATACTTCGGTAACCGAAGCGCTCGGCGAGCGCTTCCACATGGACGAGAACTATCTCAAGGAGCTCAATCCGGGCAAGGACTTCACCATTCCCGGCACCGTCGTGAAGGTAATCAATCCGGGCGCCAACCGCACCGGCATGGTCTCCAAGATCATCGCCGACAAGAGCCGCAAGCAGGTGTTCGCCTATGGTCCGATGGGCGAATTGGTCGCTGCCTATCCAGCCTCGATCGGCTCCGCCGATACGCCCTCCCCATCCGGCATCCACCT
The DNA here is from genome assembly GCF_056403475.1 of Rhizobium sp. P2_G9. Lineage (NCBI taxonomy): Bacteria > Pseudomonadati > Pseudomonadota > Alphaproteobacteria > Hyphomicrobiales > Rhizobiaceae > Rhizobium > Rhizobium sp. P2_G9. The sequence continues at coordinate 58,726 of NZ_JBFUFK010000018.1, forward strand.
CGTGGCCCGCGTCGCATTGAACCCGGACTACACTTATAATCCGAAGATCAATTTCAAGCAGGGTTCGAACAACAAGGTGCTGACTGTCCCGCCGGGGCCGAATGGCCCGGTTGGCACCGTGTGGATCGCACTCGACAAGCCGACCTACGGCATCCATGGCACGCCGGATCCTTCGCGCATCGGCAAAACCCAGAGCCATGGCTGCATTCGACTCACCAACTGGGATGCCCAGGAACTCGCCAAAATGGTAAAGCCTGGCGTGACCGTCGAGTTCGTCGATTAAGAGCACTCTTTCAGCCCTTTCTAAAAACCCCTAAAAATACATAGGAAAAAGCCCCGAAACCTCGGTTGCGGGGCTTTTTTATTAACCATGACTAGGGAAATTATCCCATTTTGACGCATGCCATCGCGCGCTAGAATTGACTTCAATAAACGGTTTGTTAATCTTTATAGAAGCTTAGAGCGGTTTTTTCAATGTGGATGAAAACAGCACATGAAATGCTCTGAGTAAGTAATTTGATACGAATCGAAGCATATCTGTGTGTGTAGTAAAAGGTGCGCGATGTTTGATAATATACCTGGCCAGCTGAGGACAAGTCTACCTGCGGTCGAGAGACAGAATTATCCGACCAATCTACTTGCCCGTTGGGATGAGCCAGGCGACTGGTGGGAAAAGCGCGTGCAATATGGCATCGATCCCTACCAGAAATACTCGACGAGCCGCGTCGGCGCATTCATCGAGGGTGCCCATCGGGACGGCACTGTATTCCGCGGCCACAATTTTGCCAGCCAGGATTACCTTTCACTTTCCTCACATCCAAAGTTAATAGAAGCAGCCAAGCAGACGATCGATCAATACGGCCTGCACAGCGCCGGCTCCGCCGCACTGATGGGCAACACCGCACTTTCGGTGCAACTCGAACGCCGGCTCGAAGCTTTTCTCGGCTTTGACGACGTGGTGGTGTTCCCCATCGGCTGGGCAGCCGGCTATGGCGCCGTCAAGACGCTGGTCAAATCGACGGACCATGTTGTGATCGACATCCTGGCGCATGCCTGCCTCCAGGAAGCGGCCCGCGACGCCACCGACAATGTCCATCTGCATTCGCATCTCAATGTCCGGGCGGTCGAGAGCCGGCTGGAACGCATCCGCCGCGAGGACCAAACGGGCGGCATCCTCGTCGTCACCGAAACGCTGTTTTCGATGGACAGCGATTTCCCCGATATTCCGGCGCTGCAGGCGCTCTGCCACAAGCACAATGCCACGCTGCTGGTCGATTGCGCCCATGACCTTGGCGCCCTCGGCGCCACCGGCCGCGGCAAGCTCGAAGATTTCGGCATGCTGGGCGGCGTCGATATCCTGGTCGGCGCTTTCTCCAAGAGCTTCGCCTCGATGGGCGGCTTCGTCGCCACCAACAACAAGGGCTTCCGCTTCGGCCTGCGCGGTCAGTGCGGCCCCTCGACATTTACCAATGCCATGTCCCCCATCCAGGCCGCGACAATCCTTGGCGCTCTTGATATCGTCGAGGGTGAGGAAGGCGCGCAGCGCAGGGCAAAGCTGCTTCACAACAGTCTAAGGCTGCGCGCCGGCCTGGAAGAAGCCGGTTTCGAAGTGCTCGGCAAGCCGAGCGCAGTCGTACCGATGCTGATCGGCGACATCCTGCTCGCCCGCTTGATGACCCGCTACGCCGTCGAATATGGTGGCATCGTCAACCTGGTCGAGCACCCCGCCGTCGCCCGCAATGCCTGCCGCTGGCGCCTGCAGGTGATGGCCGACCATACCGAAGAGCAGATCGACGCCATGGTCGAGATTGCAGTCAAGGCGCGCGAAATGGCCGAGTTGCATGTCGAATGGCTGTCCGCCAACGACAACGACGAAACCGCTGAGCCCACCTCCCCGCTGCTGCCGATCGAACTCCCCGCCGCGGCAGCAGAATAAGCCTCCCCACTTCGAAATCGGCCGCTGGCTCTCGGTCGATTTTAGAAGTGGGGGCTTTTTCTCGACTTGGCGTCCCCTGAAGACCCTGGTGCCCCCTCACCAGGGTCTTTTCTTGTTGTGCATTATGGCAAGCCGATAATGCATATTGTGTGGTGGATTAATTGAAGCGCAGGTCTGCCCAATCTAGCTGAAACAAATCTCGGTCGGGTCGAAGAAATTGTAGGGGGCCAGGAGGCCAGAGATTACCTCGAAGAATATGTGCCAAACCACTCAATTGGGGCGAACGCTCTTGCGAAATGATCGCCAGCATTTTGCACATTAGAATTTGCCACGCGTGGCCCGTGTAGAAACACCTGAATATTCAAAATGCTTCGTGAGAGTTTTCCAGAAACTCAGTTTGCCTTATTTGCATCAATGTCTCCGAGCTTGGCCTTCATAATTTTCTCGGCCGCCGATCTGGAGCTTGGACCCAGTACACCGTTAACAGGGCCGTCATATGATCCTATACGAGCCAGCTCTTTCTGTATCTCTCGTCGAAAACTTGTCGGCCAGTTGTTGTTTCTAACAAAAAGCTCTCCGAAAGTAAGCGTATCGCCAAGTTGCAGTGCACGCACCATCCACTCAGCCGCTTTTCTTTCGTCTTTAGCAACAAACTCTCCTTTTTGATACATGTAACCTAACGAATACATTGACGTTGACACGTTCAAGGATGCGGCTTTCTGAAACCACTTGAAAGCCTCCTGTCCACTCCTGACCGTCCCCACGCCCTTAAGATATAACATCGCAATTCCGTTGTTTGCCATGCCGTAGTTTAGAGCCGCGGCGCGCTTATAATACTGCATCGCCTCCTCGGCCCTGTCATTTCGGTACAACGCGCGACCATAGAGAAAAAGAAAACGCGCTTCGCTTGGATATGCATCCAGCGACTTCTTGCATTCTTGAAGTGCTTTCTTTGCCTGGATTTTTGCAAACTCGACGCCCAGTAACCGGCTGATGGCTTGCCTGTCGTTCGGGACGGTTGCCAGTCGATCGCACTCGGTGACAGGCGCCGACTCAAACTTGTCGGGGATAGCAGCTTCCACCGGCGCTTCTACCAACGAACCCGGTTTGTCCGCCCTTTCCAATATTGCGATCTGCTCTTCAGCCAGCAAGCGGTACATTTTTGCATCGCCGTGGGTTTCCACAAAGGCTCTCAGGACATCCACTTTTCCAGATTTTTGAGCGATTTCCCAGTCCGCGCGGGCATCCGAATCATTTGTCGCATTCACGACCTCGCCCTCGATTTGCGGCTGGACGTCCGGGTCGCGCAAGAAAATATCAGTCGCAGGCAGTCGCGCACTTTCATAGGGCACCTGCTCGCCATTTGTCTTGGCTTGCACCTCATCGGCAACGATGCGGAAGAGCTTGCCGACCTCGATGCCGGGCTTTTCGATATTGGCCAAGAGCGCTTCGGTATAGGGACTATGTCCACTCTCGCCGTCGGAAGCCTCCTTGCCGGCCAAGGCGGAATAGCTGATCAATTCGTTCGGACCGGCCGCCAAATCTGCGAGTCCCCGGCCAATCGAGCGATTGGCGCCAAGCGATCTCGTCATCTTTTCCGCGAATGGATTGTTGCGGCAGGCGTCAAGCAGCACCATTCTCAGCTTCTTTGCCGCCGAAACCGCGCCAAGCACGCTATTGAGGGATACCGTTTCGAACGGCACTCGAAGATCTGTCTTCAGCTTGGCATCGACCGGAATCAGGTAGTTGACGCCGCCCATTTCAATCCCGTGGCCGGCGTAAAAGACCAGGGCGAGATCAGCGTTGCTAGCCTTCTCCGAAAAGTCGGCTAGCCCCTGGTCGAAGTCGACCTTCGAGACATTGGTCAACAGCGTCACGTCGAAGCCGAGCCTGCCGAGCGCAGCACTCATGGCTCGGGCGTCATTGACCGGATTGGGCAGAGCCACGACATTTTTGTACGCGGAATTGCCGATGACCAGGGCGACGCGTCTGTCTTCGGAAGCGAAGGCCGAGGTAAAGCCGATAAACAACAGGAATAGGCACGCGGCAAGCAAACGAACGGTCATGAACATTTTCTGCGCCAGTCATAGTTAGGCAGTTGCGCTACAAGCAGTCTAACATGGCGCATTGTAACAACAAGGGCCTGCCACTCGCAATTGCGGGAAAATCACCTAAAACAACGTGCCTGATGCAGCACCTTGTGAGGCGACAGCCTCAGTTTGGCCTGCATCTGCATATATTACTTGAGAAATCTTAAGTTAATCACGATAATACTTTGTTTTACGTACCCCCACATATGTCAAGGCGCGCTTTGGGAGCGTTGGCTTGTCCTGCCGCGCAAAAGTACGCAGATAAATTCTCTCCTCTGTTCTTGCGAGCTTGCGGCGGTTTCTGTAGCTTGCTGTAAGTAGGATAGAATATCCTTTTGATGACCGATGTTCGAGCTGTGGGGGAGATTGGACGTTGCGCAATTCGAAATTTGTGCTGGCGGGAGCATCAGTGGCGACACTATTTTTTTCTATTGGAAATGCGCAAGCCTGGCCGCGTTTCACCAGTGCGTCATATACCGATCGGGGCGCCGCCTCGAATTACGATTTAACTGTATTTGCCGACCGCAAGCCGGATATCATCTACGTCTTTGGCGGCGGCGGCCATCACAAGAGCCAAGCAGCCGACGATCCCTACACAAACGATCCCTTTAAGAAGCGAAAGCTGATGAAAAAGGCGCTCGAAGGTTCGCACGCTGGACCGGATTCGACAACCAAAGGCGACCAAGTAAACCAACAAAAGGTTAGGGCTAAGGTCAAGGCAACTGCAGGCAAGGTCAGCACCCCGGGACGCAGTGGAAAAAATCCTTCCGAAAAGCGCGCCTACCCAGCACCGTCATCCCAAGAGAAGAAATCCAGGCCAAAGATCGTGGAGCCGAAGACTGTCACCGAACCGCTTGGGGGCGCGGAATAGTCGCTTTTGATGGCGTCTCGAAAGCGGATCAGTGCAACGGCGCGCAAAGCGCTGCGATGTCTTCGCCGTCATCCATAGACCGACGCAGCTACGAACGTCCAATACATGCCCAACTGGCCAGCGCTGAGTGCATCATCGCTAGAGCCGCCTTCAGGCGCGCAGGAATCACACAATTGGTCATCGTTCGATGACGGTCGTGAAAAACGTTCCGGATCTACGGCTCATGGGTCACCTCATCCCGAGCTATAGAGCCAGAATTAACTCCCCTCAACACGCAGATCGCTGGCCTGCCGAACCCGGCGACCAGACAAAGATACGAAAATGAAACCCGCTCTGTTTCCGTATTTTCCCGCCCATGCTAAGCCTGCCTAACACGCATTCCACGAAGTCGCAGGCATATGGCTCACGAAAGCAGTCACAAAAACCTCTGGACGCATTCCGCGCCGGCCGCACCCTCCACGCATCCGCTCGAACAGTCGATTGCGACCTCGGTCGCGATTGTCGGCGGTGGCTTTACCGGGCTCTCGGCGGCGCTGCATCTGGCCGAAGCGGGCGTCGATTGCGTCGTGTTGGAGGCGAATACGATCGGCTTTGGCGGCTCCGGGCGCAATGTCGGGTTGGTCAATGCCGGCATGTGGTTGCCGCCGGATGACATCGTGGCGAGCCTGGGTGCCACGGTCGGAAATCGCCTGCTCAGCGAACTCGGCGACGGCCCTGCCCTCGTCTATCAGCTGATTGAAAAATTCGGTATCGACTGCGAGGCCGCTCATAACGGCACATTGCACCTCGCCGTCGGAGGAGACGGCATCAAGGACAACCGGGCGCGCGCCGAGCAATGGCAGCGGCGTGGCGCTCCGGTGGAAGCGCTGTCTGCTGCCGACACCGAACGGTTGACCGGTTCGAAAAGCTTTGTCGGCGCCCTGCTCGACCGGCGCGCGGGTACGGTTCAGCCGCTCGCCTATGCCCATGGGCTGGCGCGGGCGGCGATCGCCGCAGGTGCTCGCGTATTCACCGGCACTCCCGTTATGGACGGCCGGCGGACCGGCCAGGGTTTTGCACTCGACACGCCCAGGGGCAAGGTGACGGCGGAAAAGGTGATCGTCGCCACCAATGCCTATGCTTTCCTGATGCCCTCCATGGCCTGGAGCACGCATCGGGACGAAATCACCTTCATGAATTATTTCCAGTTCGCTACCAATCCCCTCCCCTCGGCGGTCATCGACCGCATTCTGCCCGAAGGTCATGGCACCTGGGACACGGGCCTCGTCATGACCTCGTTTCGCAAGGACAAAGCCGGCCGGCTGATCTTCGGCTCGATCGGCGCGCTCGATGCGATCGCCACCGGCACGCACCGCGCCTTCGCCCGCCGTTTCCTCAAATCCGCCTTCCCCTTCATCGGCGATTTCGATTTCCAGTATTGGTGGGACGGCAAGATCGACATGACCAAGACGAACCTGCCGGTCTTTCATCAGCCGGAGGACAATGTCTGGTCGATCACCGGCTATAACGGTCGCGGCATCGCCCCCGGCACCGTGTTTGGCCGGGCTTTGGCCGGCGTGGCCATGGGCAACCGGGCGGCAATGCCGCTCGAAACCACCGATGTCTCACCGGATCCGATGCGCGGCCTGAAGACGCAATTCTACAATACCGGCGCACTCGCCAAGCATTTCATCGACAAACGCATGGGGTAGCAAACGATCCACTGACAAGGGGCCAGTGTGAGCACAAGATATACCGTCACCCAGGTGATCACCGACATGCTCAACTGCGTCCAGTCGCAGGCGGTGATCGATTGCTTCCGCCATTTTGTCGAGCAGTATCATATCGACACCTTCGCCAGCGGCGAGATAGACATCGCCAATCGCAAGCGCACCGTCTTCCACGCCATGGAGTGGCCGGAGCGCTGGCGAAATTACTATTTCCAGTCGGGCCTGGTTGAGCACGACCCTTTGCTCGCGGCCCTCGACCAGGAACCAGGCGGCTTCACCTGGACCGAGTTGCGCAGCAGGCGCGCCCTGTCCATCGTCGGGACCGAGGCGCTGAACAAGATCGCTGCCGAAGGCTGGATCGATGGCTTCGTTCTGCCGCTGCACCGCAGCGGCAGCCGATACGGGATTGTCAGCCTGGTGGCCTATAAACATCTTATCGACAGGCAGCAGAAAGCCGACCTGACGGCGGCCTCCCTCGTCTTCCAGGAGCGGATGCGCTACCACGTGCCGCGCGACGGCTTTCGCGTGCCGCCGGCAGGACTGACGCCGCGCGAGATCGACTGCCTCAAGCTGATCGCGGAAGGCCTCTCAGACAGCAAGGCGGGCGAGGCGCTCGGCATCAGCGGCTCGACCGTCCACGAACATGCCGAGCGGGCCAAGCGCAAGCTCGATGCGCGTAACAGGGCGGAGCTTGCGGCTCTGGCCATGGCACTGGCGATCATCCCCGGATGATAAACCCATGCCCGGGCAACTGTATTTTCATTAAAAATTCGTAAATGATCCCCTGTTTAGGGGACTGACAGGCGAACAGAACCACTGAGAATGCTCCAGAATTGTTGGGGGCATTCATGACTGTCATTGTAAGCGGCAATACCTATACCAGCGATGACGCCGGCGACACGATCACCGGCTCCGGCAATAACGATTTCATCTATGGCAATCTTGGAAATGACATCATCAAGGGCCAGGGCGGCAACGACTATATCGACGCCGGTGTCGGCGATGACAATGTCTCCGGCGGCGATGGCAACGATACGATCTATGACTGGACATCCAGCCCATCGACTTATGTCGGCCTGATCGGCCACGACATCATCCATGGCGATAGCGGCGACGACAATGTCTCGGTCCGCTCGCCCGATACCGGCGACTTCGCCTATGGCGACGATGGCACCGACACGATCAACATCTGGTTCGACGCCACGCTGCCGACGCCGGCGCCCATCCGTTTCTCGCTGACCGAAGCCGGCAGCATGGTGACGCTCGACGGCATCAACACCGTCTGGGTTCAGGGTTTTGAAAAGCTTCTCTTCCTCGGCAATATCGGCGACGATTTTGTCGAAGGCGGCAATCTTGCCGACGATATCGAACTCGGCGCCGGCAATGATACCCTGCATGGCCTGGGCGGCGACGACTATCTCGATGGCGGCACGGGCCAACAGTTCATCGACGGCGGCAGCGGCACCGACACCGTCGCTTTCGACCTCTCGGCCGCCACCGATGCGATCAAGCTCGACTTCAAGACCAAGACCTTCGATCTGGCAGGCTTCGGCACGCTCGCCAATGTCGAGCTGGCCGGCGCAATCCATACCGGCAGCGGCAATGACGTGATCGTCGACGGCGATGCCGGCGGCGGCGAGTTCGACACCGGCAATGGCGATGACCAGTTCACCGGCGGCAAGGGCATCGACACCTGGAACATGGGCGGCGGCCACGACACCGGCTCGCTCGGCGCCGGCAACGATCGCGCCACCGTCGAAGGCTTCGAAGCCGATACCGGCGCGAAGAATGTCCATGGCGGAGACGGCAATGACTGGCTGGTGGGTGCGGCCGGCGGCGATCAGTTCTTCGGTGAAAACGATAACGACTATATCAGCGGCCAGGGCGGCAACGACCAGCTGGACGGCGGTGCCGGCAATGACACGATCCGCGGCGGCGCCGGCGGCGACCAGATCACCGGCGGCGCCGGCAATGACGCGCTCGACGGCGATTATGACGACACGACCCAGACGGATATGCCTGGTGATGACACTGTCAGCGGCGGCGCGGGCGACGACAGCATCGGCGGCGGGCTCGGTGCGGACCGGCTGAACGGTGATGCCGGAAATGATTCCATCTTCCTTACCTATGACAGCGAAACGCTCGACACGGGTCTCGACGTGGTCGATGGCGGCACCGGCAAGGATTCCGTCGTCGTCCAGTTCGAGAACAATCAATCCTGGGACTATGTCATCACGTCCGGGGCCGCCACGAAGATCAGCGTCAATGGCACGCAGATGGTGACGCTCAAGAACACCGAGAGCATCCTGTACAACATCAACGCCAATGGCACGTTTCACTATACCGGCGGCGATGAGGACGACAATTTCCGCCTGGGCAGCATCGCCACCGGCAATGACACGATCAATACCGGCGGCGGCAATGACATGATCGACTCCGCTTTCGGCGGCGACACGATCGACAGCGGCGACGGCGATGACACCGTCACGGTCGAAATGGGCGGCAAGGACAATGTCAGGACCGGCGCCGGCAATGACAATCTGCTGCTGCAGTCGATCTTCAGCCAGGCGATCGACAATAGTCAGGCCGGCAAGTTCGACATGGGCTCCGGCAACGACGACATACTGACGATCAACGCCTGGGATCACAATATCAACTTTACCAATGGGCAGAACGTCACGCTCGACGGCAAGGTGATCGCCAAGGTGACCGGCTGGGAAGCGCTTGTCTTCAACGCCGACATGAATGGCTCGACCGATTATGTCGGCTCGAACGGCAACGAACAGATCTTCCTGCAATATCTCAACGACACCGCCACTGGCGGTGGTGGCGACGACACGATCCAGGGCGGCGGCGGCAGCGACATACTCGATGGCGGCAAGGGCAGTGACACCGCCATGTACGAGAACTACTTTTCCTCCAGCGCCGTCAGCGTGACGCTTGGTGGCGCCAAGCAGGTGACGGTCAAGGTCAACGGCGTCGCGGAAGACAAGATCAGGAATTTCGAGAATGTCACCGGCGGCTATGGTGCCGACACGCTGACCGGCGACAAGGGCGACAACATACTCAACGGCTGGGGCGGCAACGACACGCTGAAGGGTGGCGACGGCGACGATATCGTCATCGGCAGCGCCGGCACCGACACGATGTCGGGCGGCAGCGGCAAGGACCATTTTGTCTTCAATCTGGTCACCGGTTTCACGCCAGGCGAATTCGATTCCGTCACCGATTTCAAGCACGGCCAGGACAAACTCGACTTTTCGCCGCTMGACACCAACCCCGCAACCGCCAAGGACGATGCCTTCACCTTCCTCGACAAGGAAGGGGCGGCCTTCGACGGCAAGCACGCCGAAATCCGCTTCGACAAACAGGATGGCATCACCGTGGTCGAGGCCGACCTGAACAAGGACGGCTTTGCCGACATTCATATCCAGCTCACCGGAGCGATCAACCTCGACAAGAACGATTTCATTCTCTGATCGGGCATGGCCGCGCGGCCAAGGGAGGCGACGATGACAGTCACGCATACGGGCAATACCTGGTACGGCGACAGCGACAACAACACGATGGATGGCAACAATGCCGCGGAATATATGTACGGCTATGCCGGCGACGACACGCTGAAGGGCCAGGGCGGCAACGATATGCTCACCGGCGGTCTCGGCAGCGACAAAATGCTCGGCGGAGACGGCAATGACCGGCTGGTCGACCTCGGCGACAACATTGGCGGCAGCGGCAACCAGCTTGTCGGTAAGGATTCGCTCAATGGCGGCGCCGGCGATGACGTGCTGATCATCCAGTCACCGGACACCGGCGACGTGGTCGATGGCGGCACTGGCAAGGATAATGTTCAGATCGACTTCTCGCACACGACCTATAGCGGCGTCACCGCCATCAATTTCAGCCTGCTGCAGGGCGGCAGCACTGCCCAGGTCAACGGCATCAACACCGTCTTTGTCACCGGCGTCGAGTCGATGCAGTTCTGGGGCAATATCTACAACGACTTCATTGCCGGCGCCGACGGCAATGACACGATCTACGGCCTCGACGGCGACGATGTCATCAGGGGCGGCGGCGGCAATGATGTGCTCGACGGCGGCTCCGGCATCCAGAATATCGATGGTGGCGACGGCAACGATACCGTCTCTTTCGACCTCTCCGGCGCGGATACGGGCCTCGACATCAAGGTCGCCAACATGCTGGACCTCGGCGCCTTCGGCAAGGTCAGGAATTTCGAGACGTTCGGCGAAGTCTGGACAGGGTCCGGGGCCGATACGGTCGAGACGAACGACAAGGGCGGCACCTTCCACACCGGGGCCGGCGCGGACCAGTTCACCGGCGGCAAGGGCAACGATATCTGGGACATGGGCTCCGGCGTCGATACCGGCACTATGGGCGACGGCAATGACCAGGCCTATGTCCTGGGCAACGACAATTTCGATACCGCGGTCAAGAACATCCATGGCGGCAACGGCAATGACTCGATCCGCACCGCCGCCGGCAGCGAGACCGTCTGGGGCGACGCCGGCAATGATTCGATCGACAGCGGCAAGGGCAATGACGACCTCGAAGGTGGCGAGGGCAGCGACAATCTCGAAGGCGGCGCCGGGACCGATACGCTGAATGGCGGCAACGGCAACGATTTCCTCGAGGCGGATCGCGATCATACCGGTTTCCAGACCGCGCTCACCTTTGATAGCGATCTGTTGAACGGTGACGGCGGCAATGACTCGCTTGAGGGCGGCTACGGCGCCGACACGCTCAATGGCGGCACCGGCAATGACAGTGTCGAGCTGGATTTCTGGGATGGCAGCACCACCAACCCCGACACCGCCATCGATCATGCCGATGGCGGCGCCGGCAACGACATCCTGAAGCTCGATATCTGGTACTCCCTCGAATGGCAGCTCGACATCACCGTGGGAGCGACGATCCAGGTCAAGGTCGACGGACAAACGCTTGCGATTGCCAAGAATTTCGAGGCGCTCAACATCACCGGCACCGGCGTCGGCGACCAGAAGATCACCGGCGGCGACCTGGCCGACACCGTCTGGACGTCATCGGGCGACGACATCATCAACGGCCTCGGCGGCGATGACACAGTGCTATCCTTCACCGGCAGCGATACGGTGAACGGCGACGACGGCAACGACACGCTGCATGTCGACATCGGTGGAAAGGACGAGGTCGATGCCGGCGCCGGCAACGACACCCTGATTTTGCGCTACTATCAGGACGACACGATCGATCCCGATGCGACCTACGACCTGGGTTCCGGCAAGGACACGCTGGAAATCAATGCCATCACCAAGAAGGTCACATTCGACGGCACCCATCTCTATGTCGAAGGCCAGCTTGCCGGCACGGTCACGGGTTATGAATATCTGAAGTTCTATGGCTCCAGCGAAGCGACGACGATGAACGGCACCGATGCGGGCGACTTCCTCTACATGGGCGCCGGCAACGACACCGTCAACGGCGGCAAGGGTGACGACTGGATCGACGGCGGCGCGGGCATCAACAAGCTCGACGGCGGCGCCGGAAACAATACGCTGAGCTACGGGACGCAAGGCGTTGGCATCGAAATGACTATCGGCGGCACCAAAACGATCGTGGTGAAGGTCAACGGTGTCGCCACCGACAGCGTCAAAAACTTCGAGAACGTCTTTGGCGGCAGCATGGCCGATACGATCACCGGTGACAGCAAGGACAACACGATCGGCGGCAATAGCGGCAACGACATATTGAAGGGCGTGGGGGGCGACGATCACCTTATCGGTGGAATTGGCCAGGACACGATGACCGGTGGAGCCGGCAAGGATGTCTTCGTCTTCGAGAACACCCTGGATTTCCTGCCACCAAGCACCAGCCACGACCTGATCACCGATTTCACCCACGGCGACGACACAATCGACCTCTCCACGCTCGACGCCAACGGGGGCGGCAAGGGAAATGCCGCGTTCAGCTTCATCAAGGAGGAAGGCGCCCATTTCACCGGCGCTGCGGGCGAACTCATCTTCGATCAGCACGACAAGCTGACCAGCATCATGGCCGACCTCGACGGCGACAAGGTCGCCGATTTCACGATCGACCTGAAGGGCACGATCGATCTGGTGAGGGGTGATTTCGCATTATAGGCAATGTACGAAAGCATCGAACGATGGCGGGCCGCGCTATCTGGTAACGGCACCGGCGATCATTGTCGTATAGTGCTCTTTCGGGCGATACCTGTAGTTTCCATCAACAATTTATCTGTCAATTCGGCTGACACAGGCGACGGTCTGGCGAACGCCGATCATGGGCCAAGCGCGCCGGGCGCCTGTGACCGCACGGAATTCATGGCGCTTTTACAAGACTTTGCAAGGCGCGTCCGATGAACGGGCCTACCAATCCCCACCACGACGATACCGTGTCCACCTTTCACTATTTCGCCTGAAGGTTTTGTAGCCGAAGTGAACAATAACGCGCATTCTGAAATTGACACAACCTTTTAGAGAATTATTAACATCTAATATGATAATATTCTCCTATGAAATACAGCTTCGGAGCGAACATAGTGAAATTGCTCTCGAAAATTCCGCACAACCGCAGCGGAGCCTCTGCAGTCGAATTCGCCCTGGTCTCACCGCTTCTGATCATGGTACTTTTGACGTTCCTGGCATTCGGCATCTATCTCACCGCGGCAAATTCCATCCAGCAGATCGCCGCCGACGCGGCACGAACAGCTGTCGCCGGGCTCGATGCCAAGGAACGAAGCACGCTGGCGAACAATTTCATCCAGAAATCCAGCCTGAACTATTTCATGATCGACAAGACCAAATTGACCGTCAACGTCCAGGACGATGCCGGCAACCCCGATCAGTTCACCGTATCGATCGAATATGACGCCCGCAACCTGCCGATCTGGAGCCTCTACACATTCGTATTGCCGGATACCCAGAYCCGGCGCTTCTCCACCATCCGCATCGGAGGGCTGTGACATGTTGCATGCGGGAAAAAGACTGTCGAACCTGGCAGGGTGCAAGCAAGGCAATGTCGCGATCATGACGGCAGTCGCCGCCCCGCTGATCGTCCTCACCGCCGCAGTTGGGCTCGACTACGGAAATCTCACTCTGCAGAAGCGGGCATTGCAGCGGCAGACGGACCTGGCCTCGATCGTCGCCGCTGCCAAAATCAGCGATTATCAACAAGCGCTGCTGCAGCATTTCAGGATGAACAAGCTGAACTTCGCATTGCGTAACGGTTCTGATCTCCTGACATTGAACGGCACGGTCAAATTCGACGGCGCAACCGCCCTGACCAGTTATGATGGATATGCAGACGTCGTGCTTGGACGCTATACGCCCGATCCGGCGATCAATCCCGAACAACGCTTCGTCGCGGGGGCACAGCCTTACGACACTGCCAGGGTGTCGATCCACCAGAAATCCGCGCTGACCTTCGCCTCTCTTCTTGGGCCAGGACCGACCCTTGATGCAGTCGGCACGTCGACAGCCTACAAGCTGGCCTCCTTTTCCGTCGGCTCGCGCCTCGCCAGCATCGACGGCGGGATACTCAACGGCCTGCTCGGCGGCTTGCTCGGCACCAGGCTGTCGCTCTCGGCCATGGACTACGAGGCCCTCCTCAACGCCGATGTCGATGCGCTGAAATTGACGGACAGGATGGGTCTGGATCTCGGCATCACGGCAGGCAGCTACAAGAATCTCCTCGCCACCAAGATCACCTACCGGCAATTTCTCGCCTCGCTGATGAAAACGTCCGGGCTCTCTCCACCGGTTGCCACGATCGTCGGCCAGCTGCAGAAGTCGCTGAATTCGACCCAGCTCAATCTGACACTCGCCGACATCTTGGAATTGGGTTCCCTGGACGACAAGCCGATCGGCAGCGGCAGCAGCCTGCTGGTGAATGCCTCGGTGTTTGATCTCGTCAGTGCCGCGGCCGCAGCGGCAAATGCTGGAAAGCAGCTCTCAATCGATCTCGGCGCCACTGTGCCAGGTCTTGCCTCCACACAACTGACCATCGCCATTGGCGAACCGCCGGCCGGCACGCCGATGTTGGCTGTCGGTCAGCCCGGCTCGATCGTCAGAACCGCACAGACGCGGGTGAACCTTACGACCTCGGTCAATGGCCTGTCGGCGATCGCCGGCCTCAAAGTCACCGTACCGCTCTACATCGAGGTCGCCGATGCCGAGGCAAAACTTTCGGCGATCAATTGCTTCGGCGGTGCCAGGAACAATGCCAGCGTCGACGTCCAAGCCGTGCCGGGCATTGCCGAGATTTCCCTTGGCAATGTCGACACCAGCGCGTTCGACAATTTCGGCACGGACCCGCGCGTGACGAAAGCGACGCTCGTCAGTTCTTCGTTGCTGACGATCAAGGGCCTGAGCCATATCGACAGCGCCAATATGAGTCCGAAGACGCTGACCTTCTCGCCGTCGGAGATCAGTAGCGGCGACGTCAAGAGCGTGTCGACCGCCGACACGCTGACGAGCCTCGTCACCTCACTGTTGGGCAACCTCAAGCTTGACGTCAATGTCCTTGCCGTGACCTTCGGAACACCGCAGGCCGCACAGGATGCACTCGTCACCACAGTTTCGGTTGCCACCGTGCCTATCGACAAGGTGCTCTACAACACGCTGCTGACGCTGGGCGTCAAGGTCGGCGAAGCCGACGTGCGGGTCACCGGCGTCAGCTGCCAACGGCCCGTATTGGTGAATTGAGCCCGCAGCGCGTCTCGCGCCAGCGGCGCCGCGATGCCAAACGGCACCGCGCCCATCGCCTTCAGATACTTTCGTGGAAAAGCTGCTTGGCCGCTTCCACCGTCAGTTCCACCGGGTTGCCGCCGGTCGAGGGATCGGCGACCGCCATGACCGCCATCTCGTCGATCCGGTCCGTGCCGACGCCGAGGCTGGAGAGCTTATCGGGAACGCCGAGGTCTTCGCGCAGCTTCAGCACATAGTCATAGAAGCCATTGAATCCGCCGGCAATTCCGAGATAGGCCGCTGCGGCGGCGATCCTGCCCTCGATCGCCGAACGGTTGAAGCGCAGCACGGGTGGCATCACCACTGCATTGGTCATGCCATGATGGGTGTGATAGATCGCGCCGACCGGATGGCTGAGCGAATGGATGGCGCCGAGCCCCTTCTGGAACGCGACAGCGCCCATGGCCGCAGCCGACATCATGTTCCTGCGGGCCTCAAGATCCGTGCCATCCTTATAGGCGCGCGGCAGATATTCCTTGACCAGCCGCATGCCTTCGAGCGCAATGCCCTGGCTCATCGGATGGTAGAACGGCGAAGAATAGGCCTCCAGGCAATGCGCAAACGCGTCCATGCCGGTGCCCGCGGTGATCACCTTAGGCATGCCGACCGTCAGTTCCGGGTCACAGATCGTCACACCCGGCAGGAATTTCGGATGGAAGATGATCTTCTTGGTATGCGTCTCGGAATTGGTGATCACCGAGGCGCGGCCGACTTCCGAGCCGGTGCCGGCCGTGGTCGGCACGGCGACGATCGGCGCGATGCCTTCTACATTGGCGCGCGTCCACCAATCGCCGACATCCTCGAAATCCCAGACCGGCCGCGTCTGCGCCACCATGAAGGCAACGCATTTGCCCAGGTCCAGGCCGGAACCGCCGCCAAAGGCGACGACGCCATCATGGCCGCCATCCTTGAACGCCTTGACACCGGCTTCGAGGTTCTTGTCATTCGGGTTCGGATCGACATCGGCAAAGATCGCGCGGCCGAGGCCACCGGCTTCGAGGACATCGAGCGCCTTCTGCGTGATCGCCATCGGCGCCAGGCCACGATCGGTGATCAGGATCGGCTTCTTCATGCCGAGCGCCTTGCAATGATCGGCGAGTTCGGCGATCCGCCCTACCCCCATCTTGATGGCGGTCGGGTAGCTCCAGTTTGCGGTGATCGGCATTAGAATTGCTTCCTCAGGTGATAGGATTTTGGACGGGTCAGATTGTGGAAGCCGAGGATCGACAGCGAACCGCCGCGGCCGGTTTCCTTGACGCCGGTCCAGACCAGCGCCGGGTCGAGATAGTCGGCGCGGTTCATGAACACCGTGCCGGTCTCGATCTGTTCACCAAGCTTCGCGGCGCGCTCGACATCATTGGTCCAAAGCGACGCCGTCAGGCCATATTTGCAATCGTTCATCAGTTCAAGGGCTTCGGCATCGTTCTTCACCTTCATGATGCCGACTGCCGGACCGAAGGTTTCCTCGTTCATGATCGACATGGAATGATCGACGTCGACGAGGATCTGCGGCGCCAGATAGGCGCCGCCATCGTCCTGCGGGAAGAGCTTCGCATCGACGAGCGCCTTCGCACCCTTGGCGACGGCTTCGTCGATCTGTTTGCGAACCACGGCCGCGAAGCGCTTGTTGGCCATCGGCCCAAGCGAGGTTTCCGGATCAAGCGGGTTGCCGAGCCTGTAATTCGATACCCAGGCGACCGATTTCTCGACGAAATCGTCGTAGAGGTTCTCGTTCACATAGATGCGCTCGATGCCGCAGCAGCATTGGCCGGAATTATAGGTGGCGCCATCCATCAACACGTCGACGGCACGTTCCAGATCGGCATCCTCCATTACATAGCCCGGATCCTTGCCGCCAAGCTCGAGCCCGATGCCGGTAAACGTGCCGGCCGCGGCGCGCTCGATCGACCGGCCGCCTTCGACCGAACCGGTGAAATTGATGAAATTGAACTGGCTGTCGGCGATCAGCTTCGAGGTCGTGTCATGGTCGAGGAAGATGTTCATGAATACATCGTCCGGCACGCCCGCCTCGTTGAAGGCCCGCACCAGCCGCTCGCCGACCAGAAGCGTCTGGCTGGCATGCTTGATGACCACTGCATTGCCGGCCATCAGCGCCGGCGCCACGGTGTTGATCGCCGTCATATAGGGATAGTTCCAGGGCGCGATGACGAAGACCACGCCATGCGGCTCGCGGGCGATATAGCGTTCGAAGGCGGCACTCTTCTCGACGCTGATCGGCGCCAGCGCATCATGGGCGATCGAAGCGACGTAATTGGAGCGCTCGTTGAAGCCGCGGAACTCGCCGCCATATTTCACCGGCCGGCCCATCTGCCAGGCAAGCTCCTTCACGACCTCGTCTGCCATCTCGTTGAGCCGCGCGACGCCCTTCATCACCAGCGACACGCGCTCTTCGAGCGGCCGCTTCGCCCAGGCCTTCTGCGCCTTGCGCACCTTGGCGGTCGCCGCCTTGGCATCGTCGAACGCCATCGCCGGACGCTCGGCATAGACCGAGCCATCGACCGGCGAGATACATTGGATCATGGTCATTTCTCTTCAGTCTCCCTCTAACAGGCCAGTGTCCTCACATGGCCCGCCGCGCCATAGGCAAGGATCGCCCGGTCGCGGGTAATTATGGTCAAATCATGTTCTCGCGCAGTGGCGATGAGGATGCGGTCTGTTGGGTCGTTGTGGATGGGTATCGGGAGATAAGAAGACGCAATCAATATCTCCGGAGTAGCCGCTTCCACGCTTACGCGACCATTCATGATAAAATCCCCAAACCAACTCGACGCCGTTTTTGTCGTTGGCAGCCGGCCACGGGCGATCAGCATGCCGATTTCCCACGCCGACATTGCCGAGACAGCAATAGTCCCTGCCGCTTTTCGAACCCTGACCAATTCCTTTCGGGCCTCGATCGCGATTGGCTCGTCATGCGCCATCCAAATCATGGCGCATGTATCCAGCAGCAGGCCATCAGCCATCCTGATAGACCTTACCCCACTCTGGATCAGCAGGCGCCGTCAAATCAAGATCGGCAGGAATGGTCATCGTTCCCTTCATACATCCGAATATCGGATCAGAAAGATCATCCTCTCTGCTTCCGCCTTCCCCGTCGCCTTCACCAGAGCCTGCATTGTCCTTGGCACGGCGAAAGACCAGCTTTTCTCCGGCGATATCCACCGACTCGGTCTCATAGCCTGCGTCCAGCCATTGCTGCGTCATGACGTTATTGGTGGGATTGTTGCTCCACCAAGCCCGTTGCATTTTCGATGGCGGCAGAGTTCGACCGAGTATTCGCTCAATCTCCCGGAACGTCATAGGTACGTATGTCCGGTTCTGCTGACTCAGGAACTTTCCCAAAGGTTCATATTTGCGCATGGCAAAACTCCTTCATTCGCCAGGCAAAATAAACACCCAAAACCCTGCCGTCAAGAAGAAGTGTATGTGGGTGTTTATGAGTGTTTATGCTCTCTCGAACCCTCGCGCCACCTCCCAATCCGTCACCCGGCGGTCATATTCTTCCTGCTCCCAGTGCGCTGCGCGGACATAGTGATCAATCACGTCATCGCCGAACGCACCGCGCAGAAGCGCCGACTTGTCCAGCATTTCCGCGGCGCCGCGTAGCGTTTTCGGCACTTCGCGCACGTCCTTGGCGCCGTAGGCGTCGCCGGTGAAGGGGTCCTCAAGCGCCATCTTCTTCTCGATGCCATCGATCCCGGCCGCAATCAGTGCCGCGAAGGCGAGATAGGGGTTGAGGTCGGAGCCACCGACACGGCATTCGATGCGGATACCCTTGGTCTCCTCGCCGCAGAGGCGGTAGCCGGCAGTGCGGTTGTCCTTCGACCAGACCGCCTTGGTCGGAGCAAAGGTGCCGGCGACGAAACGCTTGTAGGAATTGATGTAGGGCGCCAGGAAATAGGTGATTTCGCCGGCATGGGCGAGCAGGCCCGCCACATAGTGCTCCATCAGCTCCGACATGCCGTAGCGGCCCTTGTGGTCGAAGAACAGCGGCTTGCCCTCCAGCGACCAGAGCGACTGATGGACATGCGAGGAACTGCCGGCGGCGTTGTAGTTCCACTTGGCAAGGAAAGTGATCGCCTTGCCGCGCGACCAGGCAATCTCCTTGCAGGCATTCTTGATGATGACGTGCCGGTCGGCCATGGTCAGCGCGTCGGCATAGCGGACATTGATCTCTTCCTGCCCGGCCGAGGCTTCGCCCTTGCTGTTTTCGACCGGAATGCCGGCGCCCTGCAGGCCGTTGCGGATCGCCCGCATCACATCCTCTTCCTTGGTGGTCTGGAAGATGTGGTAGTCCTCGTTATAGCCGGAAACCAGTTGGAGATCGCGATAGCCGCTGTGGCGGGCATCGTCATAGGTCTGGTCGAACAGGAAGAATTCGAGTTCGGTGGCCATGAAGGCCTTCATGCCCATCGCCTCGAGCCGTTTGATCTGCTTCTTGAGCACGGCACGCGGCGAATGCGGCACGTCTTCATGCGTGTGGTGATCGAGCACATCGCAGAGCACCATGGCCGTGCCTTCGAGCCACGGCAGGCGCCGCAGGGTGTCGAGATCGGGCTTCATCGTATAGTCGCCATAGCCCTTTTCCCAGCTGGTGGATTTGTAGCCGGAAACGGTCTCCATCTCCATGTCGGTGGCGAGCAGATAGTTGCAGCTATGCGTCTCCTGCCAGGCGCTGTCGACGAAATATTGGGCATGGAAGCGCTTGCCCATCAGCCGGCCCTGCATATCCACCTGCACGGCGAGCACGGTATCGATCCGGCCTTCGGAAACGTCCTTCTTCAAGTCATCAAAGCTGTAACCGCTCATCTTCAAGCCCAATCTCTCTCATATGCGGCAGAGCCAGATGCTTGCCGCCGGTTCGGTATCCGGAAAAGCTCCCCGACCTGAAGGCCGGGGAGAATGTGCATGGTCGGGGTCAGACAGCTTCGCCGACAGCCGCTTCCGCAGCCTTGATTTCGGCCTGGCGCTTGGCAATCTCATCGCCGATCGGCGGGCCCTTGAAGCGGCGGCGTTCGATGCCGAACCACAGGAGCAGCATGAGTATGATCAGGCCGATCGCATAGCTGACCAGGATGTCGAAGGGCGGCTGGATGCCGGCATACATCAGGATCAGCGTGCCGATGATGACGATGATTGCGAACGGCTTCGACAGGAAACCGAGCCTGAACGGTCCGAATTCAGTCCACTTATTGCCTTCCGCCAGCATGCCGGCAGCGATCGGCATGGCGTAGGAGACATAGAGGAAGAGAGCGCAACCGGCGGCAAGTGCCGCGAAGGCCGGCGAGTAGAGCGTTGCGAGCACCGAGAGCACCGCGCCGAGCCAGATTGCCGCCACCGGCGTGCGGTAGGTCGGGCTGACCTTGCGCCACACCGATGAGCCCGGCAGGCCGCCGTCACGGGCGAAGGCGAAGATCATGCGCGATGTCGAGGTAAGGCCAGCCAATGCGCAGATGAAGTTGGCCACGACGATGGCGATCGCCATCAGGTCCTTGAGGAAGACCGGCGCCGGCAGCTTGTTGAACAGGTTGAACCAGGCATTGCCACCATCCTTGGCCATGGCAGCCATGTCGGGCGCGGCCATGACGAACGACACCGCCATGACGAAGCCGAACACCAGCGACCAGAACACAGAATGGATCATGCCGCGCGGCACCGACCGGCGGGCATCGCGGGTTTCCTCAGACGTATGAGCCGAGGCATCGAAGCCTGTGATCGTGTAGAGCGGATAGAGCAGGCCGACCAGGAAGGCGACCACCGCGGTGCGTGCCGTCGGCACATAGGCGCCGCCGGGATCACCGGTGGTGTTGACGAAAGTGGTGATGCGGGACAAATCCCAGTGGCCGCCCCAGATCAGGAACATCGCCGTCAGCACGACGGCGGTGACCAGGATGAGGTAGCCCGAGAAATCGGTCAGCATCGTCGTCAGCTTGATGCCGAAATGATTGCAGAGCGCCTGCGCCAGCGTGATGATGCAGACCGCGATGATCTGTGCCCCCGTGCCCCAGCCGGACACATCGACATGGAAGACGCCGGCGACGACGAGGTCGCGGAACAACAGGTAAACACCGACATTGACCGAGGCCACGACGAAGATCAGACCAAGCAGGTTGATCCAGGCTGTCGCCCAGCCCCAGCCGCGCCCACCGAGGATCGACGACCAATGATAGAGGCCGCCGGCTGTCGGATAGGCCGACGCGATCTGGCCGAGCGAGGCCGCGACGACAAGTGCAAAAACGCCGCCGATCACCCAGCCGATCGTCGCTTCAAAGCCGCTGCCGGTGCCCATGGCAAGCGGAAAGGACGTGATGCCGCCAGCGAGAATGCAGATAATCGAGAAAGAAATGGCGAAGTTGGAAAACCCTCCCATCCGCCTTTCGAGCTCCTGGGCGTAGCCCATGGAGTGCAGGACATGGGCGTCCTGCTTATGTTGGTCGTCACTAGATTGTGGCATTGTCTATAGTCCCTGTTCCCCTCCGGCCGCACCATGCTGCCGGACCTTCTCATGCACTTTATGACCCGCGCGATCATTGGCGCCGCGCGGTGTTGAGATCGTCTCCTCAGGCGGGGATGGACAGGCTTTCCCTGATCAACCCCGCCAGAAAACCGGCCATGACCTCCTGGCCGGCTTCATCTCGTATGAGGTCGTTGCGGACCTCGATCATGACATTCATCAAGCCGTTTGCAAGCCCGTGCAGTTTGAGCGTGTGAGTGACGCCGTCCGCCGGCCCGTAAGGCTCGTTGCGGCGAACGCGGTAGCGGCGGGCCTTTTCGGCAAAGCCCAGCATCTGGTCGGCAAGCCGGCTGTCGTTGTCGTGCAGGATGCCAATTTCGACATCGCGCTCCGCCCCTTTATAAACCGGCGTGAACGAATGCATCGTCACCAGCACCGTGTCGCGCCCCTCGGCCCGACGCTCGGCGATGCGGTGCGCGATTGCCTGTTTGAACGGCATGTAGATCGCCTCGGTCCGCGCTCGGCGATCAGCGTCCGACAGGTTGACATTGCCCGGTATGTCGTAAATCTCGCTGCGGGCCGGCATGGCGTCGGCAGCCTCGGGCGGCCGGTTGCAGTCATAGGCAAGCCGCGAGAAATTCTGGTAGATCAGGGCAGCGTCAAGCGCTTTCGACATCCCCAGCGCCACGCCGAGCGCACCCGGATCCCAGGCGATATGCGCCTCCAGCGCTTCGGCATCGAGCCCTAGCGAGCCGAGCCGCGCTGGCAGCCGGCGGCTTGCATGCTCGCAAATTAGCAGCACGTCTCCCCGGCCTGCGGTATTGGTTTCGCTGACCGGTGCCCCGTCTTCGTCCGTCAGCAGATGCAAATCGTCCGACATTCCCCCACGCCTTCGCTTTTCTGTAATAATTTCTTCAGTTTTGATCCGTTGTCAATCGAGACAATGAAGAATCCCATCCAAAAAAGCTGTTGACTCGCAATGTTGTTTTCATTTCATATTGCGTAAATTCCGGCGCAGACCGGAAGGGAATGGGGGACACGTGTCCAGCACCACCAAGACAGTCTCAGACATGATCACCGCACGTTATGACCAGATGACGCGCGCCGAAAAGCAATTGGCCAACAGCCTGCTCGACAATTATCCGGTCTCCGGATTGGGCTCGATCACCACGGTGGCCGAGGCGGCGAATGTCTCGACCCCCACGGTCGTGCGCATGGTGCAGAAGCTGGGCTTCAAGGGTTTTACCGACTTCCAGGTGCGGCTGCATCAGGAACTCGAAGAGACGATTTCCAACCCGATCACCAAGCACGAGCGCATGGCGCCGAATGCTCCTGGCGCCCATATCCTCAACCGCTTCGCCGAGGCGGTGATGAACAATATGCGCCAGTCGCTGGGTTCTCTCGATCCGGCCGAATTCGACAATGCCGCCAGGCTGATCGGCGACCGCAAGCGGGCCGTCTATCTTGCCGGCGGCCGCATCACCGGCGCATTGGCCGAATATTTCTTCACCCATCTGCAGGTGATCCGGCCCGGTGTGACGCGCATCTCTCCCAACGCATCGAGTTGGCCGCATTATGTGCTCAACATGAACCGCGGCGACATACTCATCCTGTTCGACATCCGCCGCTACGAGAGCCAACTCGAGGCGCTGGCCCGCACAGCTGCCGAACATGGCGCCGAGATCATCCTGTTCACCGACGTCTGGGGCTCGCCGATCGCCAAGCATGCGCGCCACGTCTTCCGCCTTGACATCGAGGCGCCGTCGGCCTGGGATTCCTCAGTCGTCACCCTCATCGTCGTCGAAGCGCTGATCGAGGCGATCCAGGGATCGCATTGGGAAAAAACACGCGAACGCATGACAATGCTGGAATCGCTGTTCGAATCGACACCGCTGTTTCGTAAGCCTGTTGCCGGCGAATAACCGGTAAGTTGAATTAGCAGTTTCGAAGTAACGTGTACAGTTTTGTTCAGTGCACAAAACTGTCACACAGACGTCATGGAATAAATCTAACAGCACGCTCACCGCTTGAAACTAGAAAGAGGAGAAAGTCAGTGAAAACCCTCAATACACTCGTCGCAGTCAGCTGCGCGGCACTCATGGCCTCGACGGCCAGCGTCCGTGCTGCGTCCATGGATGACCTCGTCAAGGCTGCCAAGGCCGAAGGCGAACTGACCGTCATCGCCCTGCCGCACTCCTGGTGCAACTACGGCGGCGCGCTGGAAGCCTTCAAGGCCAAGTACGGCCTCAAGGTCAACGAACTGAACCCGGACGCCGGTTCGGGCGACGAAGTCGAAGCCATCAAGGCCAACAAGAACAACAAGGGCCCGCAGGCTCCTGACACCATCGACGTCGGCCTCTCCTTCGGCCCGACGGCCAAGAAGGACGGCCTGCTGCAGCCCTACAAGGTCTCGACCTGGGACAGCATTCCGGATAGCGCCAAGGATGCCGACGGTTTTTGGTACGGCGATTATTACGGCGTCATGTCGCTGCTCGTGAACAAGGACCTGGTCAAGGAAGCCCCGAAGGATTGGGCTGACCTGCAGAAGCCGGAATTCGCCAACATGGTCTCGCTCGCCGGTGACCCGCGCACTGCCAACCAGGCCGTTTCGGCCGTGTTCGCGGCTGGCCTGGCTGCTGCCAATGGCGATGTTTCCAAGGCTGGCGACGCCGGTCTCGCCTTCTTCAAGGACCTGAACGCCAAGGGCAATTTCGTGCCGGTCATCGGCAAGGCTGCTTCCTTCGCGCAAGGCACGACCCCGATCATCGCCGCCTGGGACTACAATGCGATCTCCTGGGGCGACAGCCTGAACGGCAACCCGCCCTATGAAGTCGTCGTTCCGGCCAATGGCGTCGTCGCTGGCGTCTACGTCCAGGCGATCTCGGCCTATGCTCCGCATCCGAACGCTGCGAAGCTCTGGATGGAATACCTCTATTCCGACGAAGGCCAGATCGAATGGCTGAAGGGCTATTGCCACCCGATCCGCTTCAACGATCTCGCCAAGGCCAACAAGATCCCGGCCGACCTGATGAAGAAGCTGCCGCCGGCTGCCGGCTATGCCAAGGCCGTCTTCCCGACGCTCGATCAGCAGGCCGCCTATAAGAAGGCGATCACCGAACAGTGGGACAAGGTCGTCGGCGCCAACGTCCAGTAATATATGACTTCGCATACCTTCCCGGGCGTTCGCGCCCGGGAAGGCTTTTATGGCATTTCACTTCCCCCGTTTCCCGAAACCGGTGACCCCTTATGGCGCAGTCCCAAGGCTTAGTGAACCGGCGTGTGATCATGGATTGGCTCGGCATCGCGCCATTCATGCTTTTTGCGCTGTTGTTCCTCATCATTCCGACGCTTTATCTTGTCAGCGGCGCCTTCTTCAACAAAGACGGACAGTTCACTCTCGCGAACTTTCTCTTTGCGCCAAATATCATTGCTTCCTATTGGATTTCGATCAAGATCAGCCTTGCATCCGGTATCGGCGGCCTGCTTATCGGCTTTTTCCTTGCCTGGGCGATCACTATGGGCGACTTGCCCGGATGGGTACGCAGCTTTACTTTGACGTTCTGTGGTGTTGCCTCGAATTTCGCTGGTATCCCGCTGGCCTTCGCCTTCCTGTCGACCCTTGGGCGCACCGGCCTGCTAACCTGGTTCATGACGAATTATCTGGGCTTCAATATCTATGCCCATGGCTTTAGTATCTTGAGCTTCTTCGGCCTGACGCTCACTTACATGTATTTCCAGATCCCGCTAATGGTGTTGATCATCACCCCGGCTTTGGACGGCATCAAAAAGGAATGGCACGAGGCAGCATCAATCCTCGGTGCTGATACCTGGCAATACTGGCGCATGGTCATCCTCCCGGTTCTCTGGCCGAGCCTTATGGGTACCTTCCTGCTGCTATTCGCCAATTCCTTCGGCGCTATCGCCACAGCCTATGCGCTGACCGGGTCGTCCCTGAATATCATACCTATGCAGCTCTACGCTCAGATCCGCGGCGACGTTCTGCACAACCCCAATCTTGGTTATGCTATCGCGCTTGGCATGGTGGTCATCACCGGCATCTCCAACTTCCTCTACATTTGGCTGCGCATCCGCGCTGAACGGTGGCAGAAATGACCGGCAAAAAGATCCTCGCCTGGTTGGCAGTCCTCATCTCGGCAACCTATTTCTTTCTGCCGCTGGTCGCGACCTTCCTGTTTTCGCTCAGCATGCGCCGCGGCGTCTATTCTTTCGACGCATACGCATCAGTGTTCTCGGATGTGCAGTTCCGGGAAACCTTCAGCTACTCCATCCTGATGGCGGTGTTGACGATCATTATCGGCATGCTGCTGATCGTTCCGACGGCGTACTGGGTGCGGCTGCGCGTGCCGCAGATGCGTCCGGTCGTCGAATTCATCACGCTGCTGCCATTGGTCATCCCGGCAATCGTCATCGTCTTCGGCTATCTCACGCTCTACGGCTCGGCCTCGCCGCTCTATCTGCCGTTCACCGCGTTCGATCGGACAACGGATCTGCTGCTGATCTTTTCGTTCATGACTCTGTCCCTGCCTTACATGTATCGTTCCGTTGACACCTCCATGCGGGCGATCGACGTGCGTGTGCTGACCGAGGCCGCTGAAAGCCTTGGTGCATCCGGTCTGACCATCATGTTCCGCTGCATCTTCCCGAACGTGATGAGCGGCGTACTCTCCGGCTCATTCATCGCATTCGCAATTGTCATCGGCGAATTCACCATGCCGTCGTTGCTCAACAGGCCGGCTTTCGGCCCCTATCTGCAGCTCATCGGCGCCAACCGCGCCTATGAACCGTCGGCACTGGCAATGATCGCCTTCATCATGACCTGGGCCTCGATGGGCCTCATCAACATCGCATCGCGCTTCCAGAAAATGTCGCGCGCCAAGGCTTGAGGACAATTCCATGGCATTTCTCGAACTGAAAAACGTCCAGAAGACCTACGGCCAGACTCAGGTCGTCAAGGACTTCAACATGGACATCGAGAAGGGTGAGTTCATCTCCTTTCTCGGACCGTCCGGCTGCGGCAAGACCACGACATTGCGCATGGTCGCAGGCTTCGAAACCCCCACTGCCGGCGACATCTCGATTGCCGGCGTGCGCCAGAACGACCTGAAGACCAACCAGCGCAATATCGGCATGGTGTTCCAGGCCTATGCGCTGTTCCCCAACATGAGCGTGACGGACAATGTCGGCTTTGGCCTGCGCGTCAAGGGCATCGACAAGGCGCAAGCGGGCAAGACGATCACTGAAATGCTGACGCTGGTCGGTCTCGCCCATCTCGCCGACCGCTACCCGTTCCAGCTGTCGGGCGGACAACAGCAGCGCGTGGCGCTCGCCCGCGCGCTGGCCATCAAGCCGCAAGTGCTCCTGCTCGACGAACCACTCTCGGCGCTCGACGCCAAGATTCGCGTGTCACTGCGCGAGGAAATCCGCGCCATCCAGCAAAAGATGGGCATCACCACCATCTTCGTCACGCACGACCAGGAAGAAGCGCTGTCGATCTCGGACCGCATCGTCGTCATGTATCAGGGCCGCGCCGACCAAATCGGCACGCCCTTCGAGATTTACAACCGTCCGCAGACCAAGTTTGTCGCCACCTTCGTCGGCACCCTATCGATCATTGGCGCCACGGTTGCCGATCCCTCAGCCAACACGGTCACCATCGGCGGCACGACCGTCAAGCTCAACGAGCCACTCGGCAACGTCAAGACAGGCGACAAGCTCAACCTGGCGCTTCGCCCCGAAGCCCTGTCGGTCTCCGGCAGCAGCCACCGTGATTTCGCCCTTTCGGGCAAGGTCGAAGCGGTGAGCTTCCTCGGCTCGGTGATCCGTACCAAGCTCAATGTCGAGGGTCAGTCGATCTCCTTCGACATGTTCAACGACCCACAAGCCAAGCCGCCGGTCCTCGGCGACACGCTCGAAGCCCGTTTCTCGGCCAGCGACCTGCTGATCGTGCGGGATTGATGGACACGGCCGGACGACCAATCGTCCGGCCAATCCCGATCGCGCTATTTCTTTCCGAACAGCAACCTCAGCCCAGATAGTCATGCACCGCGCCCAGCCGGTCCTCGATCGCATAGCAGCCTTCGCCCTGGTCCCGCACCGGGCTGTCGCTGAGCTGCACCTTGCCATGCCCGCCAGGAATATCGAGGATATAGGCCGGCATGCAAAGCCCGGAGACGCGGCGGCGCAGTTCGGCGACGATCGCCCTGCCCTCTTCGATCGGCAGCCGGAAATGGCTGGTTCCCGGCGCGAGGTCGGGATGATGCAGATAATAGGGCTTGATGCGGTTTTCGACGAAGCGCCGCATCAGGTCGGCGAGCACCGCCGGATCGTCATTGACGCCGCGCAGCAGCACCGACTGGCTGACCATCATGATGCCGCTATCGATCAGCCGCGCGCAGGCAGCCCTTGCCGCATCCGTCAACTCGCGTGGATGGTTGGCGTGCAGGGCGATATAGACGGTCTTGCCGGCGGCCTGCAGAGCCTCGACCAGCGCCGCATCAATCCGCTCGGGATCGACCACCGGCACGCGGCTATGAAAGCGGATCACCTTCAAGTGCTCGATCGCGCCGAGCCGCTGCATCAGGTCCTTGAGCCGCCGCGCCGACAGCACCAGCGGGTCACCGCCGGTGATGATCACCTCCCATATGTCCGGATGGCCGGCGATATAAGCAAGCGCGGTATCCAGCGCCTCGCCTGACAGCGTGCCGTCACCCTGCGGCCCGACCATTTCGCGCCGGAAGCAGAAACGGCAATAGACCGGGCAGACATGCACGGCCTTGAGCAGCACCCGGTCCGGATAGCGGTGCACGATGCCTTCGACCGGGCTTCTTGCATGATCGCCGATCGGGTCCGGCCGCTCCTGCGGCAGTTGAACCAGTTCAGCCGGATCGGGAATATATTGGCGGGCGATCGGATCGTGCGGGTTGGTGGGGTCGATCAATTGCGCCACGCCTTGGGTGATGGAAATGGCGTAGCGGGCGGCGACAGCCTCCACAGCCTCGGCTTCGCCAAACGAGATCAGGCCGGCATCCATCAATTGTTTGGGGGTCGTCAGAGCGTTCATGCCATCACGCCCCCCACCTGATCGGCGCCCACATCACCTGATCGATCCGCGTCGCCCCACTTGCCAGCATCGCCAACCGGTCAAACCCCAAGGCCGCCCCACTCGCCTCCGGCATCACCGCCAGCGCCGCGAGAAAATCCTCGTCGAGCGGGTAGGTCTCGCCGTAGATGCGGCGCTTCTCCGCCATCTCCATTTCAAAACGCCGCCGCTGCTCGACGGCATCGGTCAGTTCACCAAACGCATTGGCCAGTTCCACGCCGCAGGCATAGAGCTCGAAGCGTTCCGCCACCCGCCCGTCACGCGGTGATTTACGCGCCAGTGCAGCTTCCGCGGTCGGATATTCGCAAAGGATCGTCGCCCGGCCGATGCCGAGATGCGGCTCGATCTTTTCGACGAGAACACGGGAGAAGAGATCGGACCAGGTGTCATCGGCAGCCGTTCGGATGCCCGCGCGCTGCACCGCAGCTTTCAACGCCTCCCGATCCGTCGATCCATCCGGAAAAATCGTCGCCATCAGGTCGATGCCGGCATGACGGGAAAACGCCTGCGCCAGCGTCAGCCGTTCAGGCGCAAGTGCTGGATCACATTCCAGCCCGCGATAGCGGAACAGGCGTTGCCCGCCCGCCTCGGCCGCGAGCCTGAGCATTGCCGCGCAATCCCGCATCAGCGCTTCATAAGTCTCGCCGGCCCGATACCATTCGAGCATGGTGAATTCCGGCTGGTGCGTCGGTGAGGTCTCGCGATTGCGGTAGACATGGGCGAACGTAAAAATGCGCCTTTCACCGGCCGCGAGCAGCTTCTTGCAAGCGAATTCCGGCGATGTGTGCAGATAATAAGGATGTGCCACGCCGTCCGAGCCGATCAGCGCGGTCTCGAAGGCGTGCAGATGCGTCTCGTTGCCGGGCGATATCTGCAGGGCGGCCGTATCGACCTCGATGAAATCGTCACCCAGGAAGAAATTACGCAACGCCGCCTGCACCCGATTGCGGGCCAGTAGAAACGGCCGACGGTCGGCATGCACGTCCGGTTGCCACCAGGGCGATTGCGAGGCGGTGTCACTCATAGCGTTTTTCGTCAATTCGGTCTGGCAATTTAGCCATTTTCGGGTTAGTAGCGCGCCACACATTCAAGAAAAGCGCATCCTGGCCGGCTTGCTGCCGTCCTTTAAAGCGCCTTCCAACACGTGACAAGGACGTCTTATGGCAAAAGTGATCGCTTCCCAGCTTCGCAAGGGCAATGTCGTCGATATCGACGGCAGGCTCTACGCTGTGCTGACCGCGGAGAATTTCCACCCCGGCAAGGGCACGCCGGTGACCCAGATCAACATGCGCCGCATCTCCGACGGCGTGAAGGTGTCGGAACGGTGGAAGACCACCGAACAGGTCGAACGCGCCATCGTCGAGGATATCAACTTCCAGTACCTCTACCAGGATGGCGAAGGCTTTCACTTCATGAACCCGGAAAACTATGACCAGGTTGCCGCCAGCGCCGACATGGTCGGTGACGACAAGGCCTATCTGCAGGAAGGCATGAAGGTCGTGCTCTCCATCCATGAAGGCAATCCGATCGCCCTGGAACTGCCGCGCCACGTGATCCTGGAAGTCGTCGAGACCGAGCCGGTGGTCAAGGGCCAGACGGCCTCTTCCTCCTACAAGCCGGCAATGCTCTCGAACGGCATCCGCTCCGCCGTCCCGCCGCATGTCGACGCCGGCACCCGCATCGTGGTGCTGACCGAAGACGGCTCCTATGTCGAGCGCGCCAAGGACTGATCGAGGTCCGACTGGTTTTATGAAACGGCTCGCCGCAAGCGGGCCGTTTTGTTTTTGAAAGGGCGATCGCCCTTGGCATTGCATCGCTCAACGTTCTTCCGATCTCTCGACAAGACGCTCCGCCAGGCTTATCGACTAGGCGGCTTGGAACCATTGCGGGCATGCGGGAGGAACGATGATCGCCTTGGACAACAACAGTCTGGTGCGTGGCAGCTACGCGCCCGGTTTCGACAGCGTCGTGCGGGAATTCGAGCACAATTTCACCGAGCGCAATGATGTGGGTGCCGCCTTTGCGGCGGTGCACGACGGCAAGACCGTGGTTGACATCTGGGGCGGCTATGCGGCGCCCGGCAAGCTCTGGGAAGAGGAAACGCTGCAAGTCGTCTTCTCCGGCACAAAGGGCCTGATCGCGTCCTGCATGCTGATCCTGATCGAGCGCGGCCTGATCGACATGGACGCGCCGGTGGCAAAATATTGGCCGGAATTCGCCCAGAATGGCAAACAGACCGTGCGGATACGCCATGTCGTTTCACACGGTGCCGGCCTGCCGGGCATCACGGCGCCGCTCACCTATGCGGATCTCGTCGACCATGAGAAGATGGAGAACCTGCTCGCCGCCCAGGAACTGGCACGCGATCCGGACGCCTTCCACTGTTATCATGCACTGACCATCGGCTGGCTCTGCGGCGCCATTATCCGCCGCGTCGATGGCCGCAGCCTCGGAGAATTCTTTGCCGAGGAACTGGGCCGCCCGCTCGGGCTCGACGCCTGGATCGGCCTGCCCGAGAGCGAGGAATATCGTGTCGGCCGTATCGAGCGCGATCCGAAAAGCCCCTGGGACGAGCCGCCGGCCACCGATCCGGTGCAGAAATCGATCTGGGAAAACCCGCCGCTCTTTCCCGCCGACGGCCTGCCCTGGAACAGCTGCGCCTGGCATGCGGCAGAAATCCCGGGCGGCGGCGGCCTGGCCACGGCGCGCGCCATGGCCCGCTACTACGGCTGCCTCGCCCGAGGCGGCGAGATCGATGGCGTGCGCATCCTCAGGGAAAACACCATCCACGCCGGTCGCAACGAACGCTCGCGCTTCTACGATCCCTATATTCTCGAAACCATGGCCTTCGGCACGGTCTTCGCGCTGCAGACCGAGCAGCGGCATCTCGGCCCGCCCAGCGACGCCTTCGGACATGGCGGCGCCGGCGGTTCGATACATGGCGCCTGGCCTTCGTCCCGCACCGGCTTCTCCTACACAATGAACCAGATGCGCATCGACCCCGACGACAGCCGCTCGCGCGACCTGCTCAACGCGCTCCACAGGATCGTGTCCGGCTGAGCCACTGTAACTTTTCATTGCTTTGCCGTGCGGAGTTCGCCGCACGGTGTTAAGGTTCGGTTAAGTATAATTGGCAAGGATTGAACCCGCACCGGCTACCGGTGATTTGAGCGGGCGGGGGATGCCCGCATATCGATTTGAGGGGCACGGCTATGCCGATCATCACTTTTGCCAATACCAAGGGCGGCGCCGGAAAAACGACGGCGGTGCTGTTGCTTTCCACCGAACTTGCCCGCCAGGGCCATCGCGTCACCATTCTCGATGCCGATCCACAGCGCTGGATCAGCCGCTGGCATGAAACGGGAACGCCGCTCGAGAACATCAACGTCGTCTCCTATGTCACGCAGGCGACCATCCAGTCGGTGCTCGATGCCAATCGCAGCAAGACAGATTATTTCGTCATCGACCTGCCGGGCGCTTCCACCCCGCTGCTCGCCACCGCCGTTGGCATGTCCGACCATGTGCTGATCCCGATCCAGGGCTGCGCCATGGATGCCAAGGGCGGCGCCCAGGTGCTGGAACTGCTGCAATATCTGGAGAGCAAGGCCAATATCCTGATCCCGCATTCCGTCGTGCTGACGCGGGTCAACTCCATGGTGACGACCAGGGCGCTCTCGGCGGTCAAGCAATTGCTGGCCGAACGCAAGGTGCGGGTGCTCGACACGCCGATCATCGAGCGCGCCGCCTATCGCGATCTCTTCGATTATGGCTGCAGCCTCTATGAAATGGAGGCCGAGCGCTTCAGCAATCTCGACAAGGCCAAGGAAAATGCCCAGGCCTTCGCCAACGAAGTGCTGGGCTATGTCCCGAACCGCAATGTCCGGCCGAAGGAAACGGCGCTGCCGCGCGCGGCGCGTACGGCGGCCTGAGCAGGCTGACAAGCGCAGTCTCCCGAAACTGGCCACCGGTTTCGAGATAAGGACATGCGCAAACCAAAGAACTCCAGAGCGCTACGCGCTTTGGGCTTCAGAACAGCGCATCCTCGAACAGGTCCTCGTCGCTCTCGATCTTGGCAGCGACGGGCGCTTCTTCGACCGCGTCCATCGGAAGATAGGCCAGGTGGATGTCGCGCTCCGACACCATGGTGTAGATCTTGAAAATGCGGTTGCTGAGCCCGGATACGGCAGCCGCAACGTCCGAGATGTCACCCTGGGCGAGGTCGGCAAGCCCGTCCGCAGTCCGCACGCAATCGTCCAGCACCTCGCCGAGTTCGCTTTCGAAATCGAGCGTGCCGATGGCGGCGCTGACCTTGGTGAACACCTCCTGCCCTTCCCGCTCGAATTCGCCGATGCCGGCGTCCATGCGCTCGGACACCTGGTGAATGGCCGTCAGCGCCTGGTTGAGCGGCTGGCTGATATCCATGCCACCCTCGCCCTTGTCCTGCGACAAGGC
This sequence comes from Rhizobium sp. P2_G9, assembly GCF_056403475.1. NCBI lineage: Bacteria > Pseudomonadati > Pseudomonadota > Alphaproteobacteria > Hyphomicrobiales > Rhizobiaceae > Rhizobium > Rhizobium sp. P2_G9. Next base: position 92,138 of record NZ_JBFUFK010000018.1, read on the forward strand.
GCCGGCCGCGCCTTCGAAACGCTGCAATTCCGCCAGCACCTTGTTGGCGGGCTCTTCAAGCTTTTCGGCGAAGAAGCGCAGTTCGCCACTGACGACATTGACCGCACGGCCTTCGTCGCCGAGCCTGGAGCAACGCAGGTTGGAGTTCAGCGCCATATAGTGGATGTCGGTCTTGATCGCCCGGATCATCTCGATGCCGGCGAGCAGGCTTTGCGCCGTCGCGGTGGTGGAGCGGGCGACGCCGTCAGCCTGCGTGCTTGTCTCGCTCACGCTGCCGACCAGCGTGCTGGCGGCCTGGACATTCTGCTCGAGCCCGCTCAGGAAATTGCTGTTGCCGTTATCGCTCTTCCGATGCATCTGCTCGCGCAGCGCCATAATGTCGCGTGCATCGTCGACGAAGCGCGACATGGTTTCGAGAATCTTGCGGCTATCGCGCTGGAAATCGGCGACCGTCTCTGCCATCTGGGCCGCAGCCAGCTGGCTGATCGCGCCGTCGACACGGGCGAGCGCATCCTCGCCCAGTTCCGCGGCCTCGGCGGACGCCCTGAACTCATCGAAGAAGACGAAGCTCGAACGGATATGCTCGATCCGCTGGCGGGTGATGTCGCCGACCTGCAATGCCGAGAGCACCGTGGCGATCTTGCCCTGGATGCCGCGTGCCAAGGCCTTCACCTCGTTGGCAATGCTGGCGAGATTGCGATGATGCTCGGCCACCTTGCCCGCATTGTGCTCGAGATCGTGGACGATCTGGGGAACCACATTGCCGTAGTTCTTCGAGATATTGCCGGAAAACACCTTGGCGCCGGAGAGCTGCTGATGCATGGCGGCAAGCTGGGCAGCGAATTTGTTGACCTCGTCGGAACCGGACTGGATGCGTTCCCGGATCTCGTCGGCGAAGCCGGCGAACTCCGCCAGCCCCGCGCCGGTGATTTTCACGGTAACCGCAAAGGTCCTGAGATAGCGCATGGTGTCGCGCATGTCGGCGATACTGTCCTGCATCGCCTTGCAGATGCCGGCGAGCGCCTCGAAACCCTTGAGACGGGAGAGCTCGAAGGTAGGCAGCCGCGCCAGTTCGCGCGCCGTCGTCTGGATGCGCTCGATCGTCTCGGTCGACGTCTGGCCGTCCAGAGCGCCCGTCAAGGTATCGAGCGAACCGATGAGCCGCTTGAGAATATCCATGATGGCGACCAGCACGGCGCCGCCTTCAAGGAATTTCTTTTCCAGTTTGCTGTGAGCGGCGGCCAATTTATTATCGAGCATTGCCCGGTCGGCCATCGTATTCGCCCGCTGCGTCGCGTCCCGTTTCAGCACAGTTATATCCCCATGCAGGTTCCCATTCTTGCCTGACCGTAACGGCGAGCCACGAAGGACCGGTAAATTCGTGCCCCGGTTGCCCCCTTCATTTGCGGAATTGGTTAGCAATTCACCTTAAAATCGTTGAGAAATTTAGCCACACGTAACACAACATCGGTAAGCCAATGAAAACATTGTATTTTTATTAATGCTTCAACAAGCAAATTATATTTAAGGATATATGAATACTTTGCTCCTAAAAATAGCATGTGACAAAAATCACCCAATTTCTCAGTGCGCGAATTAACCGTTTGTTATCCCAATCACTGGAGTTTTGATGAGGGCTGAAGGGGTTCTGATCCAAATTATTAGCGAGGGATATCATGGCATATCTGGTCCCGCCAAAAGTAAATATTCGTAATGTGAAAGACGTTCACAGCGAACTGTTGACGAATTTCAAAAATAGCGCCGCCGTCGAGATCGACCTCAGCGCCTGCGAAGATGCGGATCTTTCGCTCATCCAGTTGATCGAAGCCGCGCGAAAATCCGGCGCAGCACAATCCAAGGACGTCAGTCTGACGAAACCTGCCACTGATATGGTTTGCGCAATACTCGAGCGAGCAGGATTTCTTCAATCCTTCACGGGCGACGATGCGCGTTTTTGGCTCCACCGAGAGGTTCTGTAAATGTCTGCAAATATTCTGACTGTCGATGATTCCGCCAGCATCCGGCTGACAACGAATGTCGCGCTCTCCAGCGCCGGCTATATGGTCACGGAAGCCGTCAATGGCGCCGAAGGTATTGCCAAGGCGACGTCGGGCAATTTCGACCTGATCGTCACCGACCTGAACATGCCGGTCATGGATGGCCTGACCATGATCCGCGAGCTGCGCAAGATCCCGAGCCAGATGGGCATTCCGATCATCTTCCTGACGACGGAGTCCGATGGCTCGATCAAGCAGCAGGCCAAGGAAGCCGGCGCCACCGGCTGGCTGACCAAGCCCTTCGACCCTGAAAACCTGGTGAAGATCGTCAAAAAGGTGCTCGGCAAATGAGCCATCCTGATCCTATCGACGTCTTCCGCACGGAAGCGGCCGAGCTGCTGGAGGCGATCGAAGCCGGCCTGCTCGACCTGATCGACAACCTCACCGACAAGGAACAGATCGACGCCGTCTTCCGCAGCCTGCACACCCTCAAGGGGTCGGGCGCGATGTTCGGCTTCGAGGCGCTCGCCGGCTTTACGCATCATTGCGAAACCGCCTTCGACCGCGTCCGCAAGGGTGAAGTCCCTGCCACCGTGTCGCTGATCTCGGCGGTCCTTGAAGCCAAGGACCATATGCGCACGCTGGTGGAAACGCCGAACGGCGACCACGAGGCCGTCAGCATCGTCCTGCTCGACAAATTGCAGCGCGCCGTCGAAGCAGCCGCATCCGGTGAGGAGCTCGCCGCGGCGCCTGATGTCGAAGCCGGCCCGAAGCAAACCAGCTTCAAGGTACGGTTCTCCCTGCCGGCAAATGCCATGGCCAACGGCACCAACCCGCTGCCGCTGCTCGACGAACTGCGCGAACTCGGCGAATGCGCGATCACGGCCGAGCGCAACTCCATCCCGGTGCTCGATACCCTCAACCCAGCCGACCTCTACATCGGTTGGACTGTCGAGCTGAAAACATCGAAGTCGCGTTCGGCGATCGAGGATGTCTTCATCTTCGTCATGGATGACATGGAGCTCGACATCACCGAGGTGGCTGAGCCTGACAAGGCCGCTCCGGTTGCCGCGTCGGCACCAATCCAGGCCACGCAACCGACGGCGCCGGCGCCGGTCGCCGCACCTCAGGCGAAAGCTCCGGAAACCAAGGTCGCCGCACCGGCTGCAGCCAACGACGCCAAGGCCAATGATACAAAGGTCGCCGACGCCAAAGCGGGTAAGGGGGCCGAGAACGTTCGCGTTCCCGCCGAACGCCTCGATGAACTGATGGACCGCGTCGGCGAACTCGTCATCGCCCAGTCGCGGCTCTCGCAGCTTGCCGGCGCAAGCGGCGATATCGCGCTGCGCGCCGTCTCCGAGGACATCGAACGCCTCTCCGGCGAGTTGCGCGACACGATGATGGTGTTGCGCATGGTTCCGGTCACCCAGCTCTTCGGCCGCTTCCGCCGCCTCGTCCATGATCTGGCGCACGAAACCAGGAAGCAGATCGAGCTGACCACCGAAGGCGAAACCACCGAAGTCGACAAGAGCGTCATCGAACGGCTCGCCGACCCGCTCGTCCATCTGGTGCGCAATTCCTGCGACCACGGCCTCGAAACGCCGGAAGAACGCGTCGCCGCGGGCAAGCCGCCCATGGGCCGCGTGTCGCTCTCGGCCCGCCAGACCGGCGGCGAGGTGACGATCATGATCCGCGACGATGGCCGCGGCATCAATCGCGAGCGTGTCCGCGCCAAGGCGGAAAGCTCCGGCATCATCGCGCCCAACGCAGTGCTCTCCGATCAGGAACTGCTGCAGCTGATCTTCCAGCCGGGCTTCTCGACGGCACAGAGCGTCACCAATCTCTCCGGCCGCGGTGTCGGCATGGACGTGGTCAAACGCACCATCGATGCGTTGCGCGGCTCGATCAATGTCACTTCCATCCCCGGCAAGGGTTCGGACATCGCGCTCAACATCCCCTTGACGCTCGCCATCATCGACGGCCTGCTCGTCCGCGTCGGGTCGGGCCGCTATGTCATTCCGCTCTCCGCGGTCGAGGAATGCCTGGAACTGTCGCTCGAAGAAGACATGCGCTCGCGCGGCCGCAGCTTCATCTCGCTGCGCGACAGCCTGGTGCCGTTCATCCGGCTGCGCGACCTCTTCCGCACCGGCACCAAGCCGGACCCGTACCAGAAGGTCGTGGTCATCTCCACGGGCTCGGAGCGCGTCGGMCTGGTCGTCGACCAGATCATCGGCGACCACCAGACGGTGATCAAGTCGATGTCGAAACTGCACCATGATATCGCGACCTTCTCCGGTGCCACCATCCTCGGCGATGGCAGTGTCGCGCTCATTCTCGATGTCGCCCATCTGGTGACAGCGGGTCAGCAACAGGAGGCGCAACTGCGCGCGGCCGGATGAGTGAAGCAGCCCTCAAGATCAACAGCAATCTCTGGAGCAATTCCGAGGAAATCGAAGTCCTGACCTTCGACATCGCCGGCGAGACCTTCGCCATCGAGGCGGTGATCGTGCGGGAAATCCTCGATCTGCTGCCGGAAACRCCGGTGCCGGGCGCGCGGCCYTTCGTCGGCAGCGTGCTCAATTTCCGCGGCCGGGTGATCCCGCTCGCCGATATCCGCCTCGCCTTCGGCATGGAGGCGACCAAGAYCACCMATGACAGCCGCATCATCGTCATCGAGCTCGAACTCGACGGTGAGCCGGTGCTGATCGGGGTGCGCACCGACAAGGTCAACGAGGTCACCACGCTGGCCAAGAACGCAAGCGAACCGCCGCCCAGCGTCGGCATGCGCTGGCGGGCTGATTACATCGACTGCCTCGTCAAGCGCGGCAACGACTTCATCATCGTACCGAACATGAATGCGATTTTTGCTTACCGAAACGAACTTTAGGGACTGCTCTCGCCGACCGCAAATTTTTAAGGGGACAAGATATGCGTATGACCATCAAATTGAAGCTGGCGCTCGCCTACGGCGTTCTGATCGTGCTGATGCTCGGCACGGCCGGCTATGGCATCATGAGCCTCAGCGGTCTCAACGATGCGATGAGCAACGTGCTCAGCGGCCCCGCCGACCGGCTGCGTCTGGCAATGACCATCAATACCGCGGAACTTCAGCAGATCCGCCAGCAGAAGAACCTGCTTCTCGCCGCCGACAAGGACGCGATGCAGAAGGCGATCGACTTGAGCGATCAGAATCGCAAGGTTTTCGCCGACGCGCTCTCCGGCGCGGAGGCCAAATCTGACGTCGAAAACCGCGCCAACTGGGCCAAGCTGCGCGCCTTCAACGAGCAGTTCGTGAAATTCGATGACGCGATCCGCGACAAGATGCAGGCCGGCGACCTCGCAGGCGCCACCAAGATCTCGTCGACGGGAGCCCGAGAAATCAGCAATGAGATGGACAAGCTGATCGCCGACCTCGTGGCGCACGAGAAAAGCATTATGGACAATGCCGATGACATTTCCGAGGCGCAATACCAGCAGACCCGGATGATCATGCTCGGCATTTCCGGTGTCGCGCTGCTCATCTCGATCATTGCCGCCTTCTGGATCTCGCTGACCATCAGCCGCGGCCTGAACAAGGCGACCACCGCCGTCCGCGACGTTGCCGAAGGCGATCTCAGCAAGCTCGCCGAAATTGCCGGCAAGGACGAGATCGGCGAACTGCTCGGCCATGTCAACGTCATGATCGAGCGCCTGCGTGGTGTGGTCGGCGATGCGATCTCGGCCTCGCACAACGTCTCTTCCGGCAGCCAGGAATTGTCGGCTTCCTCCGAGCAGGTGTCCCAGGGCGCCACCGAACAGGCAGCCGCCGCTGAAGAGGCTTCGGCTTCGATGGAGCAGATGGCCGCCAACATCAAGCAGAATGCCGACAACGCCGCCCAGACGGAAAAGATCGCCCGTCAGTCCGCCAAGGACGCGGAAACGTCCGGCGAAGCTGTCAACCGCGCCGTGCATGCAATGCGCACCATTGCCGAAAAAATCTCGATCGTTCAGGAAATCGCCCGCCAGACCGATCTTCTGGCGCTCAACGCCGCCGTCGAAGCCGCCCGTGCCGGCGAGCATGGCAAGGGTTTTGCGGTCGTGGCGTCGGAAGTGCGCAAGCTCGCCGAACGCAGCCAGTCAGCTGCGGCGGAAATCAGCGCCATGTCGGGCGACACCGTCCAGGCGGCCCAGGAAGCCGGCGAGATGCTCTCACGCCTGGTGCCGGATATCCGCAAGACGGCGGAGCTGGTTTCGGAAATCACCGCCGCCTGCCGCGAGCAGGATATCGGCGCCAGCCAGATCAACGAAGCGATCCAGCAGCTCGACAAGGTGACGCAGCAGAATGCCAGCGCGTCCGAGGAAATGGCCGCGACCTCCGAAGAACTCGCCGCCCAGTCGGAAGAGCTGCAGACGTCGATCGCCTATTTCCACGTCGACAGCGCCAACCAGCAGCCGGCAAAGGCAATCGCGCGCAAGCCGTTGGCCGCCAAGCCGGCACAACGCACACCGGTGGCGCACCTGGCTTCGCACACCGCATCTCCGCGCCATCAGCAGGAGAATTCCGTCGCGCGCCAGCAGGCCCGGGTCAAGGGTTTTGCGCTCGACCTCAACCATGGCGGCCCGGATTCGGCGGATGCCGATTTCAGGGAAAGCGCCTGATTCAGGAACTCGGCGGGTGCGCAGATGACCCTGCCGAGTAAAATTCTCCGACGCATGTAAGCGTCGGCGCGGTGCGTAACATATTCGACCGTAGGGACGTGAATTAGTCGCCTCCGCTTACTGACGCAGCAACCAACGAGCCGATCGCTTCACCGCGAAATGCTTTGTCACGCCTAAATTCTGTCTATCGAGGGGACATGCGGATGCGCTTTACAATCAAACTTAAACTCGGGCTCGCTTTCGGCCTGATGACGCTCATGCTGATCGGCATCGCTGTCTATGGCGTCATGAGTCTGAGCACGCTCAACCAGGCCAGCGGCGACATGATCGACGGTCCTGTGCAGCGAATGCAGCTCGCTCTGTTGACCAATGTTCACGAGGTGGATGCAATCCGCGCTCAGAAGAACGCCCTCCTCGCCAATACGCCTGACGACGTCGCGTCGGCCTTCAAGGAATCCTTCGCCAATATCGATCTGATGGCCTCGACGGCACAACAGGGTCTCGCCATTGCCAGTCCTCAAGGCAAGCCATTCTGGGAGAAGATGATCAGCCTGGGAACAGCCTTCCGCGAACGCTCGCTCGATCTGCAAAATCTGCTCAAGGCCGGCAAGAACAACGAAGCAGAAGCCTTGTCGATGGGCGAGCTTCGCAAGATGACGGTGGAGATGGGGCAGTCGGTCAAGGCCCTGCTGGATATCCAAAAGGAAAAACTCGACGAAGCCGACAAGGCGAATAACGATCTCTACAGCAATACCAGGCTTGTCATGCTGTCGATTGCAGCCGCAGCATTCCTGCTTGCGCTGGGTTCTGCGGTCTGGATCACGCTTGGCATAAACCGCGGTCTGACGAAGATCGCCTCGATCGTCGGCGCCGTGGCGATTGGCGATCTCAACCAGAAGGTCGAGATCAAGACCAATGACGAAGTCAAGGATCTGGTCGACACCGTCAACCTCATGACCGCCAATCTGCGCACGACCGCCGGCCTCGCCGACAAGATTGCCGAAGGCGATCTGACCGTCGACGCCAAGCCGTTGTCCGACAAGGACGTGCTGGGCATTTCCATGCAGAGCATGGTCGCCAATCTGCGCAACACGGCCAGCATCGCCGACAAGATCGCCAACGGCGACCTCATGGTATCGCCAAAGCCGCTCTCCGACCGCGATGTGCTCGGCCTGTCGCTGGAAAGCATGGTCGAACGCCTGCGCGGCGTCGTTTCCGATGCGCTGTCGGCCTCCTACAATGTCTCCTCGGGCAGCCAGGAACTCTCCGCCTCCTCCGAGCAGGTCTCGCAGGGCGCCACCGAACAGGCAGCCGCCGCTGAAGAGGCTTCGGCCTCGATGGAGCAGATGGCCGCCAACATCAAGCAGAATGCCGACAACGCTGCCCAGACGGAAAAGATCGCCCGCCAGTCGGCCAAGGATGCTGAAGTCTCTGGCGAGGCCGTCAATCGCGCCGTCGCCGCCATGCGCACGATCGCGGAGAAGATTTCCATCGTCCAGGAAATCGCCCGCCAGACCGATCTGCTCGCACTGAATGCTGCCGTCGAAGCCGCCCGCGCCGGCGAGCATGGCAAAGGCTTCGCCGTCGTCGCCTCGGAAGTGCGCAAGCTTGCCGAACGCAGCCAGTCGGCCGCGGCGGAAATCAGCGCCATGTCGGGTGACACTGTGAAGGCTGCCCAGGAAGCCGGCGAAATGCTCTCCCGCCTGGTCCCCGACATCCGCAAGACGGCGGAACTGGTCTCGGAAATCACCGCCGCCTGCCGCGAGCAGGACATCGGCGCTGCCCAGATCAACGAAGCGATCCAGCAGCTCGACAAGGTAACGCAGCAGAACTCCTCGGCCTCCGAAGAGATGGCGGCCACCTCCGAAGAGCTCGCCGCGCAGTCGGAAGAACTGCAGACCTCGATCGCTTTCTTCAAGGTCGATGCGAACGAGGCAGCCCGGCAAGTCGCCAAGCCGGCAGCAAAACCCCAGAAGCGGCAGGCCGCGATGTCGAGGGCACCTGCGCCGGCAGCCAGGCCGAACTCCGTCGCTCATCAGCAGACGCGTGTGAAGGGCTTTGCGCTTGACCTCAACCACGGCGGACCGGATGCCGGCGACAGTGAATTCCGGGAAACTGCATGACATCATCTGGCGAGGGCAAGCGATTGCCCTCGCCGTCAACCCAAAACGACGGCCTGATCAATCCGACGCCGCCGCACAGCTTGCAGGGCCAAGACAATGCGTATGACGATAAAATTAAAGCTAGGAATTGCTTTCTCAACATTGATCGTGCTGCTCGCCGGCAGCTCCACCTACGGCATCCTGAGCCTCACCGACCTCAATCACGACGTCGACAATCTGCTCGGCGGTCCGGTCGCCCGCCTCGACACGGCACAACAGATCCAGATCACCCAGCTGGACTATGCCAGCCAGCAGAAGACGATGATGCTGGACGATGACGCCAGGGAAATCGCACAGGCCAAGGACATAGCCGACCAGAAGCGCGCCCGGCTGGCGACGCTGATCGACAAGGCCGAAGCCCTGTCGACGGAAGAGGACAAGGAGCACTGGCAGCAGGTCTCGGCAGCGATCACGGCGTTCAACAGTGCCGACGACCGGCTGCGCGACATGCTGGCCGCCAACGACCAGAAAGGCGCGATGAACCTCGAAAAGACCGAGGTGCGCACGGCGCTCGCCAATCTCGACACTACCCTTCAGACGATCCTGAACAACGAGCATCGCCAGATGCAGGCGGCCAACGACGCCAATGACATTGCCTATGGCACCATGCGCAACCTGATGATCGCCGTCGCGATCGGTGCGGCCCTGATCGGCATCGGCGCTGCCTTCTGGATCGCGACCGGCATCGGCCGGGGTCTCGGCAAGATCAAGACCGTCGCCGACGGCGTGGCGATCGGCGATCTCAACCAGAAGATCGAAATTACCACCAATGACGAGATCAAGGATGTGATCGACACGGTCAACATCATGACCGCCAACCTGCGCAACACCGCGTATATGGCCGACCAGATCGCCCAGGGCGATCTCAGCGTCATGCCGAAGCCGCTGTCGGACAAGGATACGCTCGGTCTGTCGCTCGAAGGCATGGTCAGCAACCTGCGCAAGACGGCCGGCATCGCCGACAAGATCGCCACCGGCGACCTGACGATCACGCCGAAACCACTCTCCGACCGCGATACACTGGGTCTGTCGCTTGAGGCCATGGTCCTCAACCTCCGCTCGACGGCAGCGATCGCCGACAAGATCTCCGCCGGCGACCTGACGATCACGCCCAAGCCGCTCTCCGACAAGGACACTTTGGGTCTGTCGCTTGAAAGCATGGTCGAGCGGCTGCGCGGCGTCGTCGCCGACGCCATGTCGGCCTCCTACAACGTCTCGTCGGGCAGCCAGGAGCTCTCCGCCTCCTCCGAACAGGTGTCGCAGGGCGCCACCGAACAGGCGGCAGCGGCAGAAGAGGCCTCGGCCTCGATGGAACAGATGGCCGCCAACATCAAGCAGAACGCCGACAACGCTGCCCAGACCGAAAAGATCGCCCGCCAGTCGGCCAGGGATGCGGAAACCTCCGGCCAGGCCGTCAACCGCGCCGTCGCCGCCATGCGGACCATCGCCGAGAAGATCTCGATCGTCCAGGAAATCGCCCGCCAGACCGACCTGCTGGCACTGAATGCCGCCGTCGAAGCCGCCCGCGCCGGTGAGCATGGCAAGGGTTTTGCCGTCGTCGCTTCGGAAGTGCGCAAGCTTGCCGAGCGCAGCCAGTCGGCTGCGGCGGAAATCAGCGCCATGTCCTCGGACACGGTGCAAGCCGCGCAGGAAGCCGGCGACATGCTCTCTCGCCTGGTGCCGGACATTCGCAAGACGGCCGAACTGGTGGCCGAGATCACCGCCGCTTGCCGTGAGCAGGATATTGGCGCGGGCCAGATCAACGAAGCGATCCAGCAACTCGACAAGGTCACCCAGCAGAATGCCAGCGCGTCCGAGGAAATGGCCGCGACCTCGGAGGAGCTCGCAGCCCAGTCCGAGGAGCTGCAGACCTCGATCGCCTTCTTCAAGGTCGAAAACTCGGCCCCCGGCCGGCAAGCCCCGCAACACWCCTACGGCAAGCAACAGCAGTCACGCCCCCAGGCGGCCAAGGCTCATATGGCACAGCCCGCACAACCGGCGAGAAGAGAAAACTCCGTCGCCCATCAGCAGGCGCGCCTGAAGGGCTTCGCACTCGATCTCAGCCAGGGTGGGCCTGACGCCGGCGATAGCGAATTCAGGGAAAGCGCATGACGCAACAAACGAGGATGGGCGGCTAGCCGCCGACCTTCAGCAACCAACCGCGCTTCGGCGCGATCACGAACAGCGGCGGCCACGGGCCGTTTGGACTAAGGGGCATAGCGACAATGCGCTTCACAATTAAACTGAAACTCGGCCTGGTATTCGGCTTCATCGTGCTTCTCACTTGCGCGATGGCAGCCCTGTCGATCTTCAATCTCTCTTCGCTGAACACCGATATTTCGCTGATGGTCGCCGGTCCGGTCGCCAACCTGCGCGATTCAGGCGACTTGTCGGATGCAGTCATGCGCTCGATCCGCGCCGAGAAGGACTCCATCCTCAACCTCGATGCCACGAAGATCGGCAGCTATATCGGTGAGGTGTCGCAGCAGCGTGATACGATCAAGACGCTTGAAGCCAAGCTCGCTGCCTCCGACGATCCGGATATCCGCCATGCGATGCAGGATTTCTCCGGTCTTTACGCGAAGTGGGTCACGCTTCAGGATCAAATCACGGGACTCGCCAAGCAGAACACGACCGAATCCAACGCCAAGGCAGCCGCCATCTCGATGGGCGAAGGCCAGCAGATCACGGTCCAGTTGCTGCAGGTCCTCGACAAGCTCAACAACACTGTTGTCGGCAACGTCTCCGAAACGGACTCGGCCACAAATGATCAATATGCCCAATCGCGCAACATGCTGGTCGGCATGACCATCGGCCTGATCGTCATCTCGTCCGCGGCGGCGGTCTGGATCCTGCTCGCCATCTCGCGTGGCCTGAAGCGAGCCGTCAACCTGGCGGACGCCGTCGCCATCGGCGACCTGGATCAGAAAATCGAGCAGAAGAGCAATGACGAGATCAAGGACCTCGTCAACTCGATGCAACGCATGACGGCGAACCTGCGCAACACCGCCAATATCGCCGACAGAATCTCCAATGGCGACCTGACGATCAGTCCGAAGCCGCTTTCCGAAAAGGACACGCTTGGCCAATCGCTCGAAAGCATGGTCGAGCGTCTGCGCGGCGTGGTCGCCGATGCCTTGTCGGCCTCCTATAACGTCTCTTCGGGCAGCCAGGAATTGTCGGCCTCCTCCGAGCAGGTGTCCCAAGGCGCCACCGAACAGGCAGCAGCCGCTGAAGAAGCCTCGGCTTCGATGGAGCAGATGGCCGCCAACATCAAGCAGAATGCCGACAACGCCGCCCAGACGGAGAAGATCGCCCGTCAATCCGCCAAGGACGCGGAAACCTCCGGCGAAGCCGTCAATCGCGCCGTCGTCGCCATGCGCACGATCGCGGAGAAGATCTCCATCGTTCAGGAAATCGCCCGCCAGACCGATCTGCTCGCACTGAATGCTGCCGTCGAGGCTGCCCGCGCCGGCGAGCACGGCAAAGGTTTTGCGGTTGTCGCCTCGGAAGTGCGCAAGCTTGCCGAACGCAGCCAGTCGGCCGCGGCGGAAATCAGCGCCATGTCGGGCGACACGGTCCAGGCTGCCCAGGAAGCCGGCGAGATGCTGTCCCGCCTGGTCCCCGACATCCGAAAGACGGCTGAACTGGTCTCGGAAATCACCGCCGCCTGCCGCGAGCAGGATATCGGCGCCAGCCAGATCAACGAAGCGATCCAGCAGCTCGACAAGGTCACGCAGCAGAACTCCTCGGCTTCGGAGGAGATGGCATCGACATCGGAGGAGCTCGCAGCCCAGTCAGAAGAGCTGCAGACCTCGATCGCCTTCTTCAAGGTCGACACGAATGCATCCGTCCGGTCGGCGCAGAAGCCTGTCGCGTCGCGGCCTGTGGCGAAGCCGTCAGTTCACCGGCCGGTCGCGCATGCCGCGGCACCGAAGCAGAACTCCGTCGCCCATCAGCAGGCCCGCGTGAAGGGTTTTGCTCTCGACCTCAACCATGGCGGACCGGATGCCGGCGACGCCGATTTCAGGGAAAGTGCATGATCATGGCATCCTCTTCCAGCGAAGCACAGTTCGTCACGTTCAGCCTCGGCGAGGAAGTCTTCGCCGTCCCCGTCGAGGTCGTGCGCGAAATCCTCGACTATGAGGAAGCGTTCAAGATCCCGAACGGCCCCGACTATCTGCTCGGGCTGCGCAATGTGCGGGGGCAAGGCGTGCCGACGATCGATCTGAGACTGAAGCTTGGTCTCAGCAAGACCGTGCCGACGCCGCATACGCGCGTGCTGGTGCTCGACATCCCGCTGGAAGACCGCCTGCTGACTCTGGGCCTGGTCGCCGATCGCGTCTTCGAAGTGACGCCGTTCCGCAAGGAACAGATCGAACAGGCGCCGGATATCGGCGTGCGCTGGCGCTCGGACTATATATCCGGTGTGGTGCGTCGGGAGACCGGCTTCGTCGTCATCATCGACCTCGCCCGGCTGCTCTCCTCCAGCGACACCGCTTCGCTGGCGCCGAAGGAAGCCGCCGCCTGATCCCTGAGAATGACGTGGAGTTCTGCGTATGTCATCTGTCGCCAACCGCGCGCTGCAGCCAGTCAATGACGGCCTGAGCAAGCGCAATTTCGATCGACTTGCCGCTTTCATCTACGACTATTCCGGCATCAAGATGCCGCCGACCAAGCTGACCATGCTCGAGGGCCGCCTGCGCCGACGGCTGAGAGCCACCAACCAGCCGAGCCTCGATGCCTATTGCGACTTCCTGTTCAAGCAGGGCGGGCTCGAACAGGAAACCGTCTACCTGATCGACGCGGTCACCACCAACAAGACCGATTTCTTCCGCGAGCCGAACCACTTTAACTTTATGACCCGGCAGGTGCTGCCCGAGCTGCAGCGGCAGGGGGTGCGCACTGTGCGCGCCTGGAGTTCGGCCTGCTCAACCGGCGCCGAGCCCTATACGATGGCGATGGTGCTGTCGGAGTTCGTCGGCGACCGTACCGACATCAACTATACCATCCTTGCGACCGATCTCAGCACCGAGGTGCTGCAGGCCGCCCGGCGGGGCATCTATGCGAGCGAAATGGCCGATCCGGTTCCACCCGAACTGCGCCAGCGCTATGTCATGCGGGCACTGGCCAAGGACCGGCGCGAAGTGCGCATCGTGCCGCGGCTGCGCTCCAAGGTGGCATTCGCGCGGCTGAACCTGATGGATGACAAATACGGCATCGGCGATCCCGTCCACATCATCTTCTGCCGCAATGTAATGATCTATTTCGACAAAGATACACAGGCAGGTGTCTTGCGCCGCCTCTGCGACTGCCTTACCCCCGGTGGCTATCTCTTCATCGGCCATTCCGAATCCGTCGGCGGGTTCGATCTGCCGCTGAAGACTGTCGCCAACACTGTATTCCAACGGATTTGAGGGCAGATGCCGACCAAGAAGACCCGCGTGCTGATCGTCGATGACTCCGCCAGCGTCCGCCAGACACTTTCCCAGGTGCTGCAGCAGGACCCTGAAATCGAAGTGATCGGCACGGCATCCGACCCCTTCATCGCCGCCAAGCGCATTCGTGACGAGATCCCGGACGTCATAACGCTCGACGTCGAAATGCCGAACATGGACGGCATCACCTTCCTTCGCAAGCTGATGAGCCAGCACCCGATCCCGGTGGTCATGTGCTCATCACTGACCGAAGAGGGCTCGCAGACGCTGCTGCAGGCACTTGAAGCCGGCGCGGTCGACATCATCCTCAAGCCGAAGATAGGCGCTGCCGACCACCTTTCGGAGATCGGCGACAATATCCGCCACGTCGTCAAAGCCGCCGCCAAGGCGCAGCTCGGCAATCTGCGCCGCAACCGCGACAGGGCAATTGCCCATCCGCTCAATCCGGAGCAAAAGCTGACCGCCGACGCCGTGTTGCCGCCCCCCAGCGGCAGGGCCATGGCCAAGACCACGGAAATGATCGTCGCCGTCGGCGCCTCGACAGGCGGCACGGAAGCGTTGAGGGAAATGCTCGAAAAGCTGCCGGCCAATGCGCCCGGCATGGTGATCGTCCAGCACATGCCGGAGAAATTCACCGCCGCCTTCGCCAGCCGCCTCAACACGCTCTGCGAGGTCGAGGTCAAGGAAGCCGCCGATGGCGATGCCGTGCTCCGCGGTCATGTGCTAATCGCCCCCGGCGGGCTGCACACGCTCATCGAACGCCGCGGCGCCCGCTACCACGTCTCCGTCCGCGAGGGACCGCTGGTGTCGCGCCATCGGCCATCCGTCGACGTGCTCTTCCGCTCCGCCGCCCGCGCCGCGGGCTCCAATGCCATGGGCGTGATCATGACCGGCATGGGCGACGACGGCGCTCGTGGCATGGAAGAAATGCACAGCGCCGGCGCGTTTACGGTAGCCCAGGACGAGGCAACCTCGGTGGTGTTCGGCATGCCGAAAGAGGCAATCGCCAGAGGCGGCGTCGACCGGATCACGCCGCTGGACCATATTGCCCGCGAAATCATGGCGGCGCAGGCAAGGTTTTGATCAGCAGGCCGGGCGCATAAGCCTGTCAGCGCCCGGCATGATTCCAGCATGATTAAAGTCACGCGGCGGCTGCAGCCAGCTTCGCCTTCGGCCGCGCCAGGAACAGCACCGACAACGCCGCGACGACACACATCCCACCAGCCACCTGCAAAGCTGGCATATAGGAGGCGTAATCCGTCCGCACAGTGCCGGCGCCGAAGGCGGCGGTCGCGGCACCCAATTGATGGCCGGCAAAAACCCAGCCGAAGATGACATTGGCCTTGTCGCGGCCGAACTTCTCCGCCGTCAGCTTGACTGTCGGCGGCACTGTTGCCACCCAGTCGAGCCCGTAGAAGACCGCAAACACCGTCAACTGCGCAACGGCAAAACCGGACATCGACAGATAGATCAGCGACAGCCCGCGCAGGCCGTAGAACCAGAACAGCAGGTAGCGGTTGTCATAACGATCCGACAGCCAGCCGGCGAACAATGTGCCGCCGAAGTCGAAGATGCCGACCATGGCAAGCAGGCTCGCGGCATGCACCGAGTCGATGTTGAAATCACCGCAGATCGAAATCCAGTGGGTCTGGATCAGCCCGTTGGTGCTCAGCCCGCAGATATAGAAGGTTCCGAACAGAACCCAGAAGGTCGGCGATCCCGAAACGCTATGGAGCGCTTTGAGCGGCACCAGCAGCAATTGCCCAAAGGTCTTGTCGCGCGCCGGCGGTGCCACGATCGCCCGCTCGCCGAACGGCCCCAGGCCGACATCGGCCGGATAATCACGGATCAGCGCCAGCACCAGAAGCATGGCAACGATGAGCGCGGCCACCACCACGGTCAGCGCCATGCGCCAGCCGATCGTTTGGGTCAATGCGGCGATCATCGGCAGGAAGACGAGCTGGCCGGTGGCGTTCGACACGGTCATCATCGCCACCACCAGGCCGCGCCGGTGCGAAAACCAGCGCGTCGCCACGGTGGCGCCGAGCACCAGCGCCGTCATGCCGGTGCCGACCCCGAGAATAATCCCCCAGAACAGCACGAGCTGCCAATACTCAGTCATGAAGAACGAGCCGACAATGCCGACGGCGATGAGGCTGAGCGCCGCCGTGACCACCGCGCGGATACCGAACTGGTTCATGAAGGCCGCTGCGAACGGGCCGAGCAGACCGAACAGTATCAGACGGACCGAGAACACGGCCGAAATGCTCTCATTGCTCCAGCCGAATTCCTTCTGCAGTGGCTGGAGCAGCACGCCGGCCGAGCCCATGGCGCCGGCCGTCGCCAGCATGGTGAGGAAGGTCACGGTCGCCACCACCCAGCCGTAGTGCAGGTTCCTGGTGCCCATCCACACCGACAATCTCTGAGACAGCATGTCCATTCCCTTCCAAATTACAGGTATATACCCTCTTCTGCCAAAAGTCAGAGGACTGCAAGCAGCTGCTTGAGGTCATTCGTCTTGTCTTCGCCCAGCCGCTCGTCGAGCTTGACCTGGACGTCTTCCCAAACCGGTGTCGCGCTTTCGAGCAGCGCCCTGCCCTTCCCGGAGAGTGTCAACAACGCCTCACGCTGGTCTTCGCCCGACGTCGTCTCCACCAGCCCCATCCGTTCCAGCACCTTGGTGTTGCGCCCGACCGTGGAGCGATCGAGTTCCATGATCCCGGCAAGGTCGGTCAGCGAGATCGGCTCATTGCGCCGGATGTTGCGGATATGGCTGAACTGGCCGATATTGATGCCGAACGGGGCAAGCGCCTCGTCATAGAGCGCCGAGAGCCGCCGCGATGCCTTTCTGAGAAGGATGCAGTAACAGGATGAGCTCGTCATTTAGCGGGTATATACCCGCAGATTTCCGAAGGTCAAGCGGAACTTATAGCGACCCGCGAAAATTACCCGACAGAATCGGTTGACGCCGCCAGGGTCTCGCGATACAGACAGAACATAAAGGGAACAAAGAGGTGAAATCATGCTTCATCAGGGAAGCTGCCACTGTGGTCGGATCGCGTTCGAAGTCGAGGCCGATTTCACCCAGGCAGTGGATTGCAACTGCTCGCTCTGCCGGAGACGCGGCAGCCTGCTGGCCTTCGCACCGCGCGACCGGCTGAAATTGAAGACGCCTGTCGAGGCGCTTTCCACTTATAAATTCAACAGGCATGTCATCGACCATCACTTCTGCTCGACCTGTGGCATAGCGCCTTTTGCCGAGGCGGATATGAAAGAAGGCGCCAAGGGTGCGATGATCAATCTGCGCTGCCTGCCCGATTTCGACCTGTCGAGCATCGAGATCGTCAAATATGACGGCGCCAGCCATTAGGCGTGTCGCCTCCAAGCAGCATCACGACCAGAGATCGCTGCCGTCGATATGATCACCGGCATATTTGATGTGCTTGATCACATCGGTCAGGTCGAAGCTATCGGCCGAACTGTCGATCAGCGACTCGATGCGATGGTTCTTGCTCGAAAAGAAATCGACGATGCGGGTTTCACCCTGGTAGCCGTCGACCTCGATGACCAGATCGTTGAGGTCATGGGTAAAGACCAGATCATCCTTCGAGACATAGTGGAATTGCAGCTTGTCGGTGCCGCTTGCATCTGAAATTTCGATCTGCGAGTCGGAATTGTTGATCTGGTACTGATCGTTGCCGCTCTTGTCGACCATGGTCACGTGCACGCCGGCGCGATCGTTTATGCCGACGGCATAGATGTCGTCGCCGGTGCCGCCGTTCATGCTGTCATTGCTGACCAAGGACTGAAGGCTGTCATTGCCCGTGCCGCCGATCAGCGTGTTCTTGCCGGCGCCGCCCATCAGGTAGTCGTTTCCGTCACCGCCGTCGAGATAGTCCTTGCCATTGCCGCCGAACAGGAAATCGTCGCCGACTCCGCTAAAAATCCTGTCGTCGCCGCCGTCGCCGCTGAGATACTGGCTGCCTATCGCACCCTTGAGAACATCGTCGCCGGTGCCGCCATAGGCCTCGTCGGACTGGTGGAGGCCGTCGACCGGCTGCGTGCCGTCATTGCCGCAATTGATCCGGTCGTTGCCGCCGCCGCCATAGAGATGGTCGAGCCCCGAGCCACCATCGATCATGTCGTCGCCATTACCGCCATTGATGGTGTCGTTGCCGGTAAGCCCATAGAGCCGGTCCTTGTCGGACGTGCCGTCGAGTTCCTCGGATGCGTCTGTGCCTCGTCTCGTCGTCATGGCGAAATCCCAAAGGTGAGTCGGCCGCGAATTGCGTGCCGACGGCCGCAAATGCCGAAAGAATCATCCCGAACCATCCGGCGTGTCAGAAAAATTCTGTGAGCCGCGGCTGTGCACACGTCAACTTCTCTTCGGGAATCAAAGCGTTAACGATTGTGGCGAAGCAAGTTTTAGGCAAGCTTTGCCCGCCCTGCCCTTGTCAAATGAATAAAGTCAACTAAATATGCGTCACAGCTGAAGACGGTACGTGGCCCGTAGGATTCAGGCTTTTTACGCTTTTTTGGGCTGAAATGCTTGACGCGACACAAAATAGCGGGAATCACCATTTCAGGCAAAAATCGTGAATTTAAATCTCAGGAAGAGCGGGATTGGAACCTATGGGTCGCAGGCTGCGGCAAGTGCCGGTTTCTGTTGAAGAAACAGCCAGCGTCGTAACGGGTCCTTTAACCCTCTTCCTGTTACTTCGTTTGGGCTGATTCGCAAGGCTTGTGCGCCCGAAGGCTGCGAACCAATCCGGCACAGCGAAGTTTTTGTAAAAGATCGGCGTCAGAGAGAGTCGTAAAATATGGCAACCAAGGTCAAAGAGAACGAAGAAGCGGAATCTGAACGCGAAAGCGCGCCGGATGGTCCTCTTCTCGACCTTTCCGACGACGCAGTCAAGAAGATGATCAAGGCCGCCAAGAAGCGCGGTTACGTGACCATGGACGAGCTCAACGCCGTGTTGCCGTCCGAAGAGGTGACCTCCGAGCAGATCGAGGACACGATGGCGATGCTGTCCGACATGGGCATCAACGTCGTCGAGGACGAGGAGCTCGAGGAGCAGGCCCAGGACAGCGCCAGCGAGAGCGATAGCAGCGACGAGGAGAGCGAGAGCGAAGGCGGCGAGCTCGCCACCACCACCGGGACGGCGCTGGCAACCGCCAAGAAACGCGAACCCACCGACCGCACCGACGACCCCGTGCGCATGTATCTGCGCGAGATGGGCTCGGTCGAGCTCCTGTCGCGCGAAGGCGAAATCGCCATCGCCAAGCGCATCGAAGCCGGCCGCGAGACGATGATCCAGGGCCTCTGCGAGAGCCCGCTGACCTTCCAGGCGCTGATCATCTGGCGTGATGAACTCAACGAAGGCAACACCCTTCTGCGCGAGATCATCGACCTTGAAACCACCTATTCCGGTCCCGAGGCCAAGGCGGCACCGCAATTCCAGAGCCCGGAAAAGATCGAGGCCGACCGCAAGGCCGCCGAGGAAAAGGAAAAGAGCCGCAAGGCCCGCATGCCGCAGCTCGGCGGCGACGACGACGACATCACCAATGTCGGCGGCGACAACATCGTCTTTGAGGAAGAAGAAGAAGACGAGGACGAATCCAACCTGTCGCTGGCGGCCATGGAAGCCGAACTGCGTCCGCAGGTGACGGAAACCCTCGACCAGATCGCCGAGACCTACAAGAAGCTCCGCAAGCTGCAGGACCAGCAGGTGGAGGCCCGCCTCGCCGCCTCCGCGACGCTGTCGCCCGCCCAGGAGCGCCGCTATAAGGAGCTCAAGGACGAGCTGATCACTGCGGTCAAATCGCTGTCGCTCAACCAGAACCGCATCGACAGCCTCGTCGAGCAGCTCTACGAGATCAACAAGCGCCTGGTGCAGAACGAAGGCAAGCTGCTCCGTCTCGCCGAAAGCTTCGGCGTCGCCCGCGACGAATTCCTCAACCAGTATATGGGCGCCGAGCTCGACCCCAACTGGATGAAGTCGATCGGCAACCTCTCGGCCCGCGGCTGGAAGGATTTTTCCAGGAGCGAGAACCAGACGATCAAGGACCTGCGCCAGGAAATCCAGAATCTGGCCAGCGAAACCGGTATTTCGATCACGGAATTCCGCCGCATCGTGCAGATGGTGCAGAAAGGCGAGCGCGAGGCGCGCATCGCCAAGAAGGAAATGGTCGAGGCCAATCTCCGCCTCGTCATCTCCATCGCCAAGAAATACACCAACCGTGGCCTGCAGTTCCTCGACCTGATCCAGGAAGGCAATATCGGCCTGATGAAGGCGGTCGACAAATTCGAATACCGCCGCGGCTACAAGTTCTCGACCTATGCGACATGGTGGATCCGCCAGGCGATCACCCGCTCGATCGCCGACCAGGCGCGCACCATCCGCATCCCGGTGCACATGATCGAGACGATCAACAAGATCGTCCGCACCTCGCGCCAGATGCTGCACGAGATCGGCCGCGAGCCGACGCCGGAGGAGCTGGCCGAAAAGCTCGCAATGCCGCTCGAAAAGGTGCGAAAAGTCCTGAAGATCGCCAAGGAGCCGATCTCGCTCGAAACCCCCGTGGGCGACGAAGAAGATAGCCATCTCGGGGATTTCATCGAGGATAAGAACGCACTGCTGCCGATCGACGCGGCGATCCAGGCCAACCTGCGCGAAACCACGACCCGGGTGCTCGCCTCGCTCACCCCGCGCGAGGAACGCGTGCTGCGCATGCGCTTCGGCATCGGCATGAACACCGACCACACGCTGGAAGAAGTCGGCCAGCAGTTCTCGGTCACCCGCGAACGCATCCGCCAGATCGAAGCCAAGGCGCTCCGCAAGCTCAAGCATCCGAGCCGCTCCAGGAAGCTTCGCAGCTTCCTCGATAGCTAAGCGATCTGCACTTCCGGTTTTCGAAAGCGGCCCTTCGGGGCCGCTTTTGTTTTATCGATTTGCAGTCGATTTCCCGCAAGCGTATCCTGTCTAAGGCTGCGGCATGGGGACGGCGTCGATGAGGCGGCGCCGAACGGGAGAGTTGCGATGTCTGCTGCTTATATCCTGCTGATCAACTGGACCGACCACGGCATCAAGAATGTGCGGGACTCCCCGTCACGCCTGGATGGCGCCAAGAAAATGCTCGAATCCATGGGCGGCTCGTTCAAGGAATTCTATCTGACCATGGGCGAATATGACATGGTCGCCGTCTGCGAGGCGCCGGATGACGCCGTGTTCGCACGCTTCGTCATGACGCTGGCGATGGGCGGCTCCGTCAGGACCAAGACATTAAAGGCCTTCCGCGAAACCGCCTATCGCGAGTTGCTCGCCACGCTCTGACGCCGCGTGGCCAACCGAGCCGCTTTCAGCACCGCCTCCGACAGATCGAAGGGGGTGGATGAAGCAGACATTGCCGATTGATGTCAGCGTCCACCCAGGACATCGGCCCCGCGGATCATCATCTCCAGCCCCCTCTCGAAAAAGCCCTCCGCGCCCATGGTCCGATAGTGCCGGATCGCCGCCCCCGTCAGCGGAAATCCTTCCGCGGCCCGATCCAGCGCCTCCTGCTCCGGCGGCGGCTCGGATTGTTCCTCGATGACGCAGCCGACCGTGTAGCGCCCAACGGCCACCAGCAGTTCCATCGCCTGCTCCACACGCATGCCGGCGCCGGCCAGCACGGCGATATGCCGCTCGATATCGGCAAGCTCCTTCGGATCGGCCTCGGTGCCGGCATGCACGCGCCCGCCGTCGCGAAAAGCCAGCAGCGCCCTGCGGAAACTACGCGCATCCTCAGTGACGAATTGCCGCCAGTTTGCCGGATCGACCGGCCAGGTGTGCGGATGCCCGCGTCGCAGGATTTCCTTGTTCATCGCCTCGATCAGCGCCCGCTTGCTACGAAAATGCCAGTAGAGCGCCGGCTR